>JAQGIJ010000103.1 GCA_028291285.1 Phenylobacterium sp.
GCCGCCGCGGCGCCCGCCGCCCATCCCGCCGCCGCCGCGGCCGCCGCCGGAGCCGCCACGCCGCCCGCCGCCGTCCGTCGGACCGAAGATCATCTCAGTGATCTCCGGGACGCGCTCGCGCTCGTAGGCCTGGATCTCGAAGCCGTCGATCACCCCGTCGCCGTTGGCGTCGTAGAGCCTGAAGGCGCGGACCGCGTCGGCCCGGAATTCGGCCGGGATCACGGCCCCGTCGTGGTCGGCGTCGGCGCCGGCGAACCAGGCGTCGAGCCCGTCGCCGCCGCGGAACGGCTCGCCCGAGGGGCTGATGAACAGCCGCCGGTGCATGCGCCCGCCCGCTTCGCCCGCTTCGCCCGCTTCGCCCGCGCCTGCCGCGCTCCGGGCCCGGTGCTGCGGGAGCTCCAGCGGCGCCTCCGCCTGAGCCTGCGCCAGCGCCGGGGCGGCGATGGCGGTCAGCGCCGCGGCGAGGAGGAGCTTGCGCATGGATCAGGGTCCCCGGTCTAATGGCGAAGGTATCGGCGAGCGCCTGGGCCGAATTGCGTCGGGGGCGTATCGCTGAAACGGCGCAGTCGCCGCATTTCCGTCGGAGGGATCATGTTCGCCAGGTTCGTCGTCCGCGCGATCTTCGCCGCCGTGGGCCTGTGGATCTCCGCCCAGCTGACGCCGGGGGTCTCATTTTCGGGGATGGGATCGCTGATCGCCGCGGCCGTGCTGCTGGGGATCGTCAACGCCTTCGTGCGGCCGGTGATCTTCGTGCTCACCCTGCCGCTGACGCTGGTGACGCTGGGGCTGTTCCTGCTGGTGGTGAACGCCGCGATGATCGGGCTGGTCTCGCTGCTGCTGGGTGGCTTCCACGTCCACGGCCTGGGCGCAGGCATCGTGGCCGCCATCATCACCGGCGTGACCAGCTGGATCGGCCACATGGTGGTAGGCTCCGGCGAGCGGCGCTAGCCAGCCGCGGACAAAGAAAAAGGGCGGAGCCTTGCGGCCCCGCCCTCGATCTCAGTGCGTTGAGCGCTGGTCTTAGAAGTCCATGTCGCCCATGCCGCCGGGCATGCCGCCACCGCCGCCGCCGCCGCCGCCCTTCTTGGGCGCTTCGACGATCGCGGCTTCCGTGGTGATCAGCAGGCCGGCCACCGAGGCGGCGTCCTGCAGCGCGGTGCGCACGACCTTCGCCGGGTCGATGACGCCGGCCTGCACCAGGTCGACGTACTCTTCCGTCTGGGCGTTGAAGCCGAAGGTGGGGGAGGCGTTCTCCAGCACCTTGCCGACCACGATCGAGCCTTCCACGCCGGCGTTTTCGGCGATCTGACGGATCGGGGCCTGCAGGGCGCGGCGCACGATGGCGACGCCGGCTTCCTGGTCGTCGTTGTCGCCCTTGAAGCCGTCGAGGACCTTCGAAGCCTTCAGCAGAGCCACGCCGCCGCCGGGGACGATGCCTTCTTCAACCGCCGCGCGGGTGGCGTTGAGGGCGTCGTCGACGCGGTCCTTCTTTTCCTTCACCTCGACTTCGGTCGAGCCGCCGACGCGGACCACTGCAACGCCACCGGCGAGCTTGGCCAGACGTTCCTGCAGCTTTTCCTTGTCGTAGTCCGAGGTGGTGTCCTCGATCTGGCGCTTGATCTGCGCCACGCGGCCTTCGATGCCGGCCTTGTCGCCCGCGCCGTCCACGAGGGTGGTGGCGTCCTTGGTGATCGTCACCTTCTTGGCCTTGCCGAGCATGTCGATGGTGACGTTCTCGAGCTTGATGCCGAGGTCTTCGCTGATCAGCTGGCCACCGGTCAGGATCGCGATGTCTTCCAGCATCGCCTTGCGGCGGTCGCCGAAGCCCGGAGCCTTCACGGCCGCGACGCGCAGGCCGCCGCGCAGCTTGTTGACCACCAGGGTCGCCAGCGCTTCGCCTTCCACGTCTTCAGCGATGATCAGCAGCGGACGGCCCGACTGCACCACGGCTTCCAGCACCGGCAGCAGGGGCTGCAGCGAGGAGAGCTTCTTTTCGAACAGCAGGATCAGCGGCTCTTCGAGGTCGGCCTCCATCTTCTCCGCGTTGGTGATGAAGTAGGGCGAGAGATAGCCGCGGTCGAACTGCATGCCTTCGACCACGTCGAGCTCGGTCTCGGCGGTCTTGGCTTCTTCGACCGTGATGACGCCTTCGTTGCCGACCCGGTCCATGGCGCGGGCGATCATCTCGCCCACTTCCACGTCACCGTTGGCGGAGATGGTGCCGACCTGGGCGATCTCGCTGTTGGTGGTGACCTTCTTGGCGCTGTTCTTGATCTCTTCGACGACCTTGGCCACCGCCTTGTCGACGCCGCGCTTCAGGTCCATCGGGTTCATGCCCGCGGCCACCGACTTCAGGCCTTCGGTGACGATGGCTTGCGCCAGCACCGTGGCCGTGGTGGTGCCGTCTCCGGCCTTGTCATTGGTCTTGGAGGCGACTTCCCGGATCAGTTGGGCGCCCAGGTTCTCGAACTTATCGGCAAGCTCGATTTCCTTGGCGACGGTGACGCCGTCCTTGGTCGAGCGGGGCGCGCCGAAGGACTTTTCGATCACCACGTTGCGGCCCTTGGGGCCCAGGGTCACCTTGACGGCGTTGGCGAGGATGTTGACGCCGCGCAGCATGCGATCGCGCGCGTCGGAGGAGAAATAAACGTCTTTGGCAGCCATGTGCTGTCCCTTTCTACGATGACGGGATGTGCGAGCGGGTCGTTACGCGGCCTTGGCCACGCTCTCGGGCTCGAGCACGCCCAGGATGTCGCTTTCCTTCATGATCAGCAGGTCCTTGCCGTCGAGCTTGACCTCGGTGCCGGACCACTTGCCGAACAGGATGCGGTCGCCCGTCTTCACGTCCAGGGCCTGCAGCTTGCCGGACTCGTCGCGGGCGCCGGGCCCGACGGCGATGACTTCGCCTTCCTGCGGCTTTTCCTTGGCTGTGTCGGGGATGATGATCCCGCCGCGGGTCTTCTCTTCTTCCTCGACGCGCTTGACGAGGACGCGGTCTCCCAGAGGACGAAACGCCATGATGTTCTTTCTCCGTTCGAGACGGTTGGAATGGTGGCGACGCCAGCCGCCCGGGGTCCGCGCCCTAGCTATGTTAGCAGTCGGGACCCCTGAGTGCTAACGACGTCAGGCATCTAAGAAAATGGGCTTGGGGAGTCAAGGCCTGGCGCGAAAACCGGAACCCATCGCCGATAACGACGTTCAAGGAACCTTGGCCGTGGTGCGTCGTTCCTATCCTTAGGAACGAGAGGGATGCACATGGCTCTGCAAGCCTTTCTGCGCAAGGTTGTGCGCGACGGCGACCTGACGGTCCGCCTGCCGGGCGCCGCCGCCTTGAGGCTGGGCGACGGCTCGGGACCGCCGGTGACGGTCGCCATCACCTCCCGCCGCTGGGTCGCCAGGATCGCCGCCAATCCATCGCTGGCGCTCGGCGAGGCCTACATGGAGGGCGGGCTGGTCGTCGAGCAGGGCGACATCTGGGACCTCTTCGACCTGGTCGGCCGCAACGCCAAGTACCGGCCGCTGAAGCGCGCCGGCGCCCTGGCCAAGCTCTGGCTCGACTGGCGGCTGCAAGCCAACCAGCGCACGGCCGCGCGGCGCAACGTCGCCCACCATTACGACCTCTCGGTGGACTTCTACCGGCGCTTCCTCGACCCGGACATGCAGTACTCCTGCGCCTACTTCCCGCGCCCGGACGCCAGCCTGGACGAGGCACAGCTCGCCAAGAAGCGCCACCTGGCGGCGAAGCTGCTCCTGGAGCCCGAGCAGAGGGTGCTCGACATCGGCTGCGGCTGGGGCGGGCTCGGCCTGACGCTGGCCCAGGAGGCGGAGGTCCGCGTCGAGGGGATCACGCTCTCCACCGAGCAGCTGGCCACCGCCCAGGCGCGGGCCGAGGCTGCGGGCCTCGCCGGCCGGGCGGAGTTCTCGCTGACCGACTACCGCGACGTGCAAGGCCCCTACGACCGGATCGTCTCGGTGGGCATGTTCGAGCACGTCGGCCGGCCGAACTTCCAGGCCTACTTCGATCAGGTGGCGCGCCTGCTGAAGGACGACGGGATCGCCGTGATCCACTCCATCGGCCGCTACGACGGGCCCGCCTTCACCCAGCCGTGGATCGCCAAGTACATCTTCCCCGGCGGCTACATCCCGGCGATGAGCGAGGTGCTGGCCTCCGTCGAGCGCGCGGGGCTGATGGTCACCGACGTCGAGATTCTGCGGCTGCATTACGCCGAGACGCTGAAGGCCTGGCGCGAGCGCTTCAACGCCCAGCGCGCCGAGATCGCCCGGATGTACGACGAGCGGTTCTGCCGAATGTGGGAGTTCTACCTCTGCGTCAGCGAGATCGCCTTCCGTTACCGCGGGCACATGGTCTTCCAACTGCAGCTCGCCAAGCAGGTCGACGTCGTCCCGATCACCCGCGACTACATCGGCGAGGCCGAGCAGGGGCTGGCCAGCCCGGCGCGGCGCGTGGCCTGAGCGTCCGGGACAGCCTTTGCTCCGCCCACTTGGCGAGCGTTCTCGGCGGCGCTTCAATGCAGGCGGCGATCCAGGCCCCAGTCGATAGTCCAGAGCCGAGCGCCCAAGGCGTGCACGAGGGTGAGCCGCATCTCGCGCAGGTTAATCTAGGATTAGCGCCCACGGCCGCGGTAGTACATTATTAGATATACGCCTTCAGTCGACGTTAAGTTGCGTCGAATACATAGCGCGCACTGTGCCGCAACCTCGCGGCTCGCAACATGTGAGGAATCTCCATGAATCGTGCGTTCCTGTGCGCCGCGCTTGCGGCGTCCGTCGTGCTGTCCGCCGCCGCCGCCTCGGCCGAAGAAGGCCAGATGAAGGTGCAGGTCTCCGACCTTAACCTCCGCGCGCCCGCCGGCGCCCAGATCGCGCTCAGCCGCCTTCGCCGGCAGGTGAACGTGTTCTGCCAGGCCGACGAAGGCCGCCGCTCGCTCGGCGCCGAGGTCGACGTCAAACGCTGCGTCTCCGACATGAGCCGCAAGGCCGTCGCCGCGCTCAACGCGCCGCTGGTCACCGCGCTCTACGAGAAGCGCGCGCTGCCGACCGAAACCAAGGTCCTGGCCGTCGCGCAGAACTGAGGCCGTGTGAGGCTGGCGTTCCTCCGAGCGGCCTGCGCCGCTCGGAGCAGCCCGCCCGGCGCCACAGCTGCGCCGTCACAGGCAACGTCATACTCCGATCGGGAGTCTCGGTGCGTAACAGCCGGCCTTTTCTGACGGAATGTTACCTTAACTTGAAGTCTTTTGTGACTAAGCTTTTAGTTGTTAAGTCATAAACTGCGAGTAACTTGCCGCCCGCAGCGCCGCGATCTTGCGGTGCGCCGGTAAGCGAGATGAGGAATCGAGATGAACCGCGCAGCTCTTTGCGCTCTACTGAGCGCGCCCCTGCTGCTCGCAACGGCGGCCACGGTGCGCGCCGAGGACGGGAACATGCAGGTCCGCGTGTCCGACGTGAACACCCAGACCCCTGCGGGCGCGGCCTTGGCCCTGAGCCGGATCCGCGCGGCGAGCGACAAGTTCTGCCAGGCGAACGACGGCCGCCAGCCGCTCGGCGTCATGGCCGAGGTCGACAAGTGCGTGGCGGCCATGAACCGCAAGGCCGTCGACCAGCTCAACGCCCCGCGCGTGTCGGCGCTCTATGAGAACCGCAAGGCCCCGGCGGACGCGACGGTGCTGGCGGTCGCCCAGCGCTAGAGACCACGGCGCGCCCGGCGACGCAGAGCCGCCGGGCCGCGCACCTTCGCGTCAGCGCGCCCCCACCGGGACGCGCTCCGCCTCGCGTTCGGCGCGGATCTTCTGGTGCAGGTCGCCGTACTTCGAGAGCTCCATGCGCGCGATGGTGCGGGCGTGGACCTCGTCGGGGCCGTCGGCCAGGCGCAGCGTGCGCTGGTGGGCGTAGGCGCGGGCCAGCCCGAAATCCTCCGAAACCCCGCCGCCGCCGTGGGCCTGGATGGCGTCGTCGATGATCTTCAGCGCCATGTTCGGGGCCTGGACCTTGATCATGGCGATCTCCATCCGGGCGACCTTGTTGCCGGCCTTGTCCATCATGTCGGCGGCCTTCAGGCAGAGCAGGCGCGTCATCTCGATGTCGATGCGGGCGCGGGCGATCCGCTCTTCCCAGACCGACTGCTCGGAGACGTATTTGCCGAACGCCTTGCGGGTCATGATCCGCTTGCAGAGCTTCTCCAGCGCCACCTCCGCAGTCCCGATGGTGCGCATGCAGTGGTGGATGCGCCCGGGCCCCAGCCGCGCCTGGGAGATCTCGAAGCCGCGGCCCTCGCCGAGCAGCAGGCCCTCCTCGACCGGCACGCGGACGTTCTCCAGCACGATCTCGGCATGGCCGTGCGGGCTGTCGTCGTAGCCGAAGACGGTGAGGTTGCGGACAATCTTCACGCCGGGCGTGTCGAGCGGCACCAGCACCTGGCTCTGCTGCTGGTGCAGGCCGGCCTCCAGATTGGTCTTGCCCATGACGATGGCGATCTTGCAGCGCGGATCGGCGGCGCCCGAGGACCACCATTTGCGGCCGTTGATGACGTAGTGGTCGCCGTCGCGGTCGATGCGGGTCTCGATGTTGGTGGCGTCGGAGGAGGCCACCGCCGGCTCGGTCATCAGGAAGGCGGAGCGGATCTCGCCGTTCATCAGCGGCCGCAGCCAGCGCTGCTTCTGCTCCAGCGTGCCGAAGCGGTTCAGCACCTCCATATTGCCGGTGTCCGGCGCCGAGCAGTTGAACACTTCCGAGGCGAAGCTCACCCGCCCGAGGATCTCGGCGACCGGCGCATACTCCAGGTTGGTCAGCTGCAGGCCGTCGAACGCGAAGCTGTCGTCCACGTGGGGATGGCCCGAGGACGGCGGCATGAACATGTTCCACAGGCCTGCCTTCCTGGCCTTGGCCTTCAGCTCCTCGAGCACTGGGATGACCTTCCAGGGGCTGCCCTCGCGGTGTTGCTGCTCGTAGGTCGGCACGGCCGGATAGACGTGCTCCTCCATGAAGGAGCCGACCTTGCCGGCGATCTCCTTCTGGCGCGGCGAGAACTCGAAATCCATGGCGTGGCCTCTCCGTTCAAACAGTTGTTTGAACCCTTGTGGCATGCGCCTTCGCCGCGGGCAAGCGCCGGGGGTCAGCTCAGGGCTGGTCGCGGGCCAGCCGGTCGAGCTCCTCGGGCGTGTTGGCGTTGGCGAAAGCCGCGGCGGCCTCGGGCCCGAACTCGGCCGTCGCCAGGCCGCAGGCGGCCGCGAAGCCGCGCAGCGAGCTCTGGCCGGAGCCGAGATAGCCGGACAGGGCCTGGAGCGCGGCCGGCCGCCAGAGCCCGCAGGCCGGCTGCAGCCCGCCCGCCACGACCGGCAGCGCCGCCGCATGCGCCGGCGTGAGCGCGGCCCGGAGCCGGGCCAGCAGGTCCTGCGGCAGCCAGGGCATGTCGCAGGGCAGGGCGAGCACCTGCTCCGCGCCGGCGGCCCTTGCGAACTCCAGCGCCGCCGCCAGGCCGGCCAGGGGGCCGGGGATGTCCGGATGGTCCAGCGCCAGCGGGGCGTCGGTGGCGCCGGCGACCTGGGCCGGCTCGCGCACGACCACCACCACCTCGTCGGACCAGCGGCGCGCCTGGGCCACGGCATGGGCGATCAGCGGGCCGCCGCGGAACGGACGCAGCGCCTTGACGCCGCCCATCCTGCGGCCCTCGCCCCCCGCCAGCACCGCCGCGATCAGCCGCTCGTCGCCCAAGGGGATCGCCTCGTCCTCTGCGGCGCGCGCCCAAGCGCCCGCGCCTGCGTCGACGCCGTCATTCTGCCTGCCGCAGAGGCGCTCTCAAAGCCCGTCCGCACCGCCCGGCATGGACGGCCGAGCTTGGCCGGGTGTAAGCCGCAGGCCTCGCCATCACCGGACCGGGGCCCCAGCTGAGCGCGTTCGCCTCCATCTTCATCCTGGCGACGGCCTTCATCACCGCGACGCTATCCGGGGTGTTCGGCATGGCCGGGGGGCTGCTGCTGATGGGGGCTCTGGCGGTGGTGCTGCCCGTCAGCGCCGCCTTCGTCACCCACGGCCTGCTGCAGCTCGCGGCGAACGGCTGGCGGGCCGTCCTGCACCGCCGGTACGTCCGCTGGGACATCGTCGGGCTCTACGCGGTGGCCGCGCTGATCGCCGGCGCGGTGGTCTCGGCGATCGCCTTTTCCCCCTCGAAGCCGCTGCTCTACCTGCTGCTCGGTCTGCTCCCGGCGGTGCTCTGGCTGCCGCAGGGCTGGATTCGGCTGGACGCGGCCAAGCCGGCGCATGCGCTGGCCTCCGGCCTGCTGGTCACCGGCGTGAACCTCACCGCCGGCGTCGCAGGCCCACTGCTCGACATCTTCTTCGTGCGCACCGAGCTGACCCGCCACGCCATCGTCGCGACCAAGGCCGCGACCCAGGTCTTCTCGCACCTGGCCAAGATCGTGGTCTATGGCGCGCCGCTGATCGGCGC
>JAQGIJ010000164.1 GCA_028291285.1 Phenylobacterium sp.
GTCGAGCGGCTGGAGCATGTGCCGCCCGCCGAGCACCCGGCCTTCTACGCCGCCAGCCGCTTCGCCCTCAACGTCACGCGCGCGGACATGGTGGCCGCCGGCTGGAGCCCCAGCGTGCGGCTGTTCGAGGCCGCGGCCTGCGCCACCCCGATCGTTTCCGACGTCTGGGACGGACTGAGCGCGCTCTTCCAGCCGGTCCGCGAGATCGTGCTGGCCCGGACCTCGGAGGACGTCCTGCAGCTGCTGCGCCGGATCGACGAGCCGGCCAGACTGGCGATGGCCCAGGCGGCGCGCGCCCGGATCCTGGCGGAGCATACGGCGGCCCACCGGGCGGCCGAGCTCGAAGCCTATCTGCACGCGGCCGGGGCGAGGACGCGGCCGGCGAACGATCTCGAGCTCATGGTGCGGTGAGCGGCTGGACTCCGATGACCAGACTGGAACAAGGTTCGCCCGCAACCATTGCATGTTTCCAGGAGGGCGCTGCGCCGAGCGGCGTCCGCGGCGAGCGCGGGGACGAAGCGCGGCTCACCGCCTGAGGGGAGCGCCGGCATGAGTGTCCAGCCCGCTGTCGCCAAGGTCCCCGGGCGCAGGCCCGCCATCGCGCCCTCCAGGGGGCCGCAGATCGAGACCCGCATCCGCCCCGAGGCGATCCGCGCCTACGACATCCGCGGCCATGTCGGCCGCCACATCGACCGCGCCGGCGCCTATGCGCTGGGCCTCTCCTACGCCGGCGCCGCGCGCCGGAAAGGCGTCACCCGGGTCGGCGTCGCGCGCGACGGGCGGGTCAGCTCGCCGACGCTGGAGCAGGCCCTGATCTGGGGCCTGATGGACGGCGGCCTGCGGGTGGAGCGCCTGGGGCTGGGCCCGACGCCCATGCTGGGCTTCGCCGTGCGCGAGCTCGACCTCGGCGGCGCCATCATGGTCACCGCCTCGCACAACCCGCCGGGGGAGAACGGTTTCAAGATCATGCTGGGCGACCAGCGGGTGCACGGCGAGGCGCTGCGCGAGCTGGTGCACGGCCCCTGCCAGCGGGAGGTCTGCGGCTCGGCCCGCAGGACTTCGGTGCTCGAAAGCTATGTCGAGGAGCTCGCCCGCGCGGCCGAGGGCATGGCGCCCCTGAAGGTGGCCTGGGACTGCGGCCATGGCGCGACCGGGCCGGTGGTCCAGCGGCTCGCGCCGCTGCTGCCGGGCGAGCACATCCTGCTGAACCCCGAGGTCGACGGCCGCTTCCCCGCGCACCATCCCGACCCGGCCATCGCCGCCAATCTCTCGCAGCTCGCCGAGGTCGTCATCGCGCGCGGCTGCGACCTCGGCGTGGCCTTCGACGGGGACGGCGATCGGCTGGGCGTGGTGGACGGGCAGGGGCGCATCCTCTGGGCCGACCAGCTGCTGCTGCTGCTCGCGCGCGACCTGATCGCGCGGCGCCCGGGGGCGGGCGTGGTCGCCGACGTGAAGTGCTCCAAGGTGCTGTTCGACGGCGTCGCCCAGGCCGGCGGGCGTTGCGCGCTGTCGCCCTCCGGCTATGTGCTGGTGCGCGAGAGCATGACCCGCGAAGGCGCGCTGCTGGGCGGCGAGCTCTCCGGCCACATCTTCTACGCCGACGGCTGGGGCGGGGTGGACGACGCCATCTTCGCGGCGATCCAGACCTTCCTGGCGATCTCGCGCCTGCCGGGCGGACTGGCCGGCTTCCGCGACAGCCTGCCGCCGAGCTTCGCCACGCCGGAGCTGCGCATCGCCTGCCCGGAGGGCCGCAAGGCGGCCGTGGTCGCCGAGGTCGCCGAGCGGCTGGCGGGCGCGGGCGCGGTGTTCGATCCGACGATCGGCCTGCGCGTGGAGTGTCCCGACGGCTGGTGGCTGCTGCGCGCCTCGGGCACCGAGGCCAAGCTCACCTGCCGCTGCGAATCCATCCACCCCGACGGCCTCGACCGCCTCCGCGCGGAGCTCAAGGGCCAGCTGCAGCTGAGCGGTCTCGAGGCGGAGATCTGAACTTGGGCGTCGTCTTTCCCCTCATGCGGGGACAGGGCTACCGCTCTTGCGCGACCGGATCGCCCGCCAGCAGCGCGAGCGCTTCGCGGTAGCCGTGCAGGGTGCCGACATCGACGTAGCCGGCGCCCAGGGGCGCGCTCCAGGCCTCGCCGCCCTGGGCGATCCAGGCGTTGACGAGGGTGCCGAAATACTCGTCTTCCCGCTGGCGCGCGCGCCACAGGGCGTGCAGCTCGTGGAAGACCTGGCCGGGCAGCTTGAAGGCGCCCCAGATCCAGTTGGACTGGGCCGCCGGGCTCTTCACCTGGATCTCGCGGATCCGGCCGTCGGCCTCGGCGAGGACCGCGTCGAAGTTCTGCGGCTGGTCGACCGGAAAGGTCAGGAAGGAGAACCGGTCCTCGGGCAGCCGGGCGAGGCCGTCCTCCGGGAACCAGATGGTGTCGGGCAGGCCCACCGCCACCGGCTCGTCCGGATGGATCAGCGGGGCGGCGCGGAAGATGGCGTCGCAGAGCCCGGCGGGCCTGGGCTGGACGACATAGGCCAGGTCGACCCCGCCGACGCGGTCGCCGAAGGAGCGCAGGATGTCGGCCTTGTGCGGCGAGATG
>JAQGIJ010000168.1 GCA_028291285.1 Phenylobacterium sp.
GCCGCGGTTCGGCGGGTCGTGCATGCCGATCCAGCCGAAGAAGGTCTCCGCCGCCTGAGGCGAGGGCTGGACGTGGGTATGCCAGTCGATGAGCACGATCGACCTCCGGTCGGGCGCGCACGCCCCGGGCCAGAGTGGCGTTGGTCGAAGCTGATCGCAACCGGCCGACGCGCGCCTCGTCTCAATGGCGTCGGGTGCTCGGTTCGACAGGCTATGCTTGCGCGAGCGCGCCGAAACGAGGGAGGTCACGCCATTCAAGTCCTCGTCGTCTTTTGCCATCCGTCTCGGCAAAGCTTTCAGTCAACCGTCCTGGCGGAGCTCGTCGGACGGCTGAGCCGGGCGGGCCATGCGGTCCGGACCATCGATCTCTACGCGGAGGCCTTCGACCCGGTCCTCGAGGTCGACGGCTGGCGGGCGCACCGGCGGGGAGAGAGCTATGCGGCGGCCGACCTCGCCGCACACGTCGCGGCGCTGCGCGAGGCCGAGGGGCTGGTGCTGCTCTATCCGACCTGGTGGTACGGCCTGCCCGCCATGCTCAAGGGCTGGTTCGACCGCGTCTGGCAACCGGGCGTCGCCTTCACGCTCGAGGATGGCGTCTTCGGGACGCACCACCTCACGCGCCTGCGACGGTTTGCGGTGCTTACGACCTATGGATCGCCCCGGATCTTCATCGAGTGGATGGTCGGCGATCCCGTGCGGCGGCAGCTGGTCCGCGGTCTCGCCCTGCAGTTCGCCCGGGGCGTGCAGACCTGCTGGGCGCCGATCTACGGCGTCGACGGGAAGTCGGACGCGCGCCTCGGGCAGGACCGCGAGCGGGCGGTGCGTCGCGTCGCCCGGCTGTTCGATCGGAGCTGAGCGTCTCGCCGGCGCCGGCGCGCCCCCGCACGTAGCAAAGTTGTGACCGCGTGGGACGCAAGCGCCACTGTTTGACGCCCATTTTGGTTCGAAACTCGCCGCAATCAGATGAAAACTGAGTGCAGGTCGGGAGAATCATATGAGCGCCCACTTGGACGATCTGCATCAACAATACCATGCGATGCTGCGCGATGGACTTGAGCCGACAGGGTTGGTCCTCGAGTACGCCATGCTGAAAGCAATCACCAACGCCGCCGGTCGGGACGACCCGCGGATACAGTGGAGCGACTCCGGGCCGGAGCGGCTGTTCGGGTTCCGCCCGCAGTTCGTCTTGTCGGCGCCGCCACGGTTTACTTACCCGCCCAGCCTCGCGGCGACGGGCCCGGTGCGCCGGGACTTCACGCTGCGGGAGCTGCGCGCCCTCTGATCACGCGCGCCTGTTCGACAAGATCCGGCGCGCTCGCGCGCGGCCTGATGACGGCGTCCGCCAGGCGGCAACCTCGCTCACGCCGGGCCGGTGCGGCTAAGGTGCGCGCCGAGAGGGGACCCATGACAGAGATCTTCACGCGCCGCGGCGTGGTCGCCGGGGCGCTGGCGTTCGGGATGGGCGCGACGGCGCAAGCCGCCGCGCCCATCCTGGCCGAGCTGGAGCGGCGGCACGGCGGGCGGCTGGGGGTGTTCGCCCTCGACGCGGGGTCGGGGGCGAGCCTGGCGCACCGGGCCGGCGAGCGGTTCCTGATGTGCAGCACCTTCAAGGCCCTGGCGGTCGCCGCCGTGCTGGCGCGTGTGGATCGCGGGCGCGAGGACCTCGACCGGCCGGTGGCCTATGGCGAGCGCGACCTCATGGCCTATGCGCCGGTGACGCGGGCGCATGTGGCCGAGGGCAGGCTGCCGCTGCGCGCGCTCTGCGCCGCCGCCGTCGAGGTCAGCGACAACGGCGCGGCGAACCTGATCCTGGCGCGCCTCGGCGGGCCGGCGGCGGTGACGCGCTTCGCCCGCGCCCTCGGCGATCCGGTGACGCGACTGGATCGCCGCGAGCCCGAGCTCAACCGGCCGCACGGCGTCCTGGACACCACCACGCCGGCGGCGATGGCGGGCGACCTGAAGACCCTGCTGCTCGGCGCCGCCCTGACGCCGGCCTCGCGACAGCTGCTGGAAGGCTGGATGGTCAGCGCCACGCCGGGACTGAAGCGGCTGCGCGCCGGGTTTGCGCCCAGCTGGAAGGCCGGCGACAAATCGGGAACCGGGCGGACCTACGCGAACGACATCGCCATCGTGCGCCCGGCCGGCCGCGCGCCGCTGCTGGTCGCCGCCTATTACGAGGCGCCGGCGCTCGACGCCGCCCGCCGCGAGGACGTCCTGCGGCAGGTGGGCGCGGCCGTGGCCGCCTGGGCGGGCTGAGCGGCAGCTGTCAGGCGAACCGCTCCCCGACCATCTCCTCGCTTTTCGCCCAGCGCGCCCTGGCGCGGTCGGGTTCGAGCGCGTAGGCGCGCACGCCGCCGCGGGTGGGGCCCTCGGCGAGCGCGGCCACGTGGCAGTCCTCGCAGTAGCGGCCGCCCACCTCCTCGGCGTCGGCCACCACACCGGCCCAGACGCTGGTCGCCGCGCCCTGCGGGATGGTCTTCATGGCGGGGGCCGCGGCCGAGCCGCCGCT
>JAQGIJ010000181.1 GCA_028291285.1 Phenylobacterium sp.
CAGCGCGCGGGCGCTCGGCGAGCTCGTCAGCCGCGCCTGCGCGCCGGACATCTGGACCGCGCCCACGACGGCCAAGGCGATGAAGCTGGCGGCCAAGGTCGACCCGCAGCTGATCTTCTGCGAGCTCGTGGCCGAGAAGCTGGACGGCGCCGCCTTCACCCGCGCGCTGCGCCGCAGCGACCTGGCCTGCCGCCAGGCGCCGGTGATCCTGGTGACCGAACAGGCCGACGCGGCGCACATCCTGGCCGGCCGCGACGCCGGCGCCCATGAGTTCCTCCGCCGCCCGCTCACCGAGAAAGACCTGCAGCGACGCCTCGAGGCGGTGATGCTGCATCCGCGCGGCTGGGTCGAGGCGGTGGACTACGTCGGGCCCGATCGGCGGCGGTTCGCCTCGGCCGACTACCCGGGCCCGCTCAACCGGCTGGCCGACCAGCAGGCGCCGCCGAAGGGCGTCCGCGTCGGCGAGGCGCTGAAGATCATCCGCTCGGCCCTCGCCGCCATCGACCGCGACCCGCCGCAGGCGCTGCGCGCCCTCTTGGCGCAGACCGCCGTGCTGCAGGAAGCGGCCGCCGAGCTCTCCGACCCTCGCCTGGCGGGCGGGGCGGCGGACCTGCGCCGCTACATCGCCGAGAGCGCCGAAGCGGGCCGGCCGCTCGACAAGGCCGAGGCGCATCGCTGCGCCGCCACCCTCATGGCCCTTTCCAGCCACGACGCCCGAGCGGCGGCCTAGACGCGGCGGAGCGCAGGCCGCCTGCTGGCGGCGCAGGCGCTTATCTGCTCTGAATATCGCGGTCAGCGGGCCAACGCGCGCCGGTCTCGGGGGCCGGCGGCGCATAGGTAGATTCAAGACGGCGGCCGCGACGCGGGGAGACGACATGCGCGTCACGGAACGGCCGCCTTCGACAGCCGTGGCCGAGGCGGAATATCCATCAGCCTGGGTCGCCTGGAGCTCGGTCGGCGTGCTCCTGCTGATGTACGCCCTGTCCTTCATGGACCGGCAGGTGGTCTCGCTGCTCGTGGGCGATCTGCGGCGCGACCTCGGCGTCGACGACTTCCAGATCAGCCTGCTGCAGGGCTTCGCCTTCGCCCTGCTCTATTCGGTGCTGGGCGTGCCGTTCGGCATGGCGGTCGACCGCTTCCCGAGGCGCAACGTCATCCTCTTCGGGGTGCTGGTCTGGGCCTCCGCCGCGACCGCCTGCGGCCTGGCGCACAGCTACGGCCAGCTGCTCTTCGCCCGCTCGCTGGTGGGCGCGGGCGAGGCGGCGCTGGCCCCGGCGGCCTACTCGATGCTGAGCGAGCTCCTCCCCAAGCGCCGCCTGACGCTCGCGCTGTCGGTCTACGCCGTGGGGGCGCAGTTCGGCTCCGAGGCGTCCCTGGCGCTGGGCGGCCTGATCGTCCACGCCGCCGAGCATGGGGTCATGCTGCCGGTGCTCGGGCTGGTCCCCGCCTGGCGCTTCGCCTTCCTGGTGACCGGCGCGCCGGGCCTGGTGCTGGCCTTCGCCATCTTCCTGATCCCGGAGCCCCGTCGCCGGACCGTGCCCGGCGGCGCGCCCTGGAGCGAGGTGCTGGCCTTCATGCGCGCGCGCTGGGGCTTCTTCGCCTGCCAGTTCGTGGGCTTCGCCATGGTCATCGGCCTCGCCTATGCTCGGCTCGCCTGGGCGCCGGCCTATCTGGGCCGACACTTCGGCTGGCCGATCGACAAGATTGGCCTGGTGCTGAGCGCCTTCAACCTGGTCACCGGCGTGGTCTGCCTGACCGCGAGCGGGGCGATCGTCGACTTCCTGTTCCATCGCGGCTTCCGCGACGCGCACTTCCGCTTCTACGTGGTGGGATCGGTGGTGCTGATGGTGGCCGGCCCGCTCTCCTTCCTGGCGCCCAACCCGTGGATCTTCTTCCTGCTCTCGGTGGCCAATGCGATGTGGCTGGGGATGGCCGGCGTGGGCGCCTCGGCGGTGCAGCTGGTGACGCCGGCCGAGTACCGCGGCCGGATCTCGGCCATCTATCTGATGGTGATCTCGATCATCGGCCTGACGCTGGGCCCGTCCATGGTCGGGCTGCTCACCGACCGCGTGTTCCACGATCCCGCCAAGCTGCACCTGTCGCTGGCGACGACGTTCGCGGTCCTCTCGCCCATCGCGCTCGTGGCCTTCGCGCTTGGGCTCAAGCCGATGCGGCGGGCGGTGGCCGCGGCTTCCGCGTTCTAGCGCGCAGAGGACCGTAGCCGCCCGCCTCGCGGCGGACGGCCCCGACGCGGCGCGGGAAACGCGCCTCAGAAGTCGTAGCTCGCCTTGACGCCCCAATGCCGGGGCTGGCCAACGACGCGGAAGCCGCCGAAGGACGGCGTCGTTGCGGTGATCGGGACCACGAAGGTCGGCGGCGTCTGCTCGAAGACGTGCTGCAGGATCTCCTGGTCCAGGACGTTCTCAACGAAGACCTCGAAGCTGATCGTCTTGGTGGGATTGCGCCACTGGGCCCGCAGGTTCATCACGCCGTAGCTGGGCAGGAACTCGGCCGGGTCGTTGTCGATGCCGGCGAAGCTCTTTGCCTGCCAGCGGCCGTCGCCCTGCAGCGTCACCGAGCCCCTCAGGTCGAGCGGGAGGGTGTAGCGGATGATGGCGTTCAGGCTGACGTCCGGCGCCTGGGAGAGGTGCTTGCCGTTCAGCGGCCGGCCGTCGGCGGTGGTGCTCGCCGGCGCGATGATCTTGGTGTTCAGGAGGCCGAGGTTCAGCTGCGCCTCGAGGTTGTCGGTGACCGCCCAGGTGCTCTCGAACTCGGCGCCGTAGGTCCGCGGATCGCCGGCGTTGATGTAGAGCACGTTGATCGCCCCGGTGGCCGGATCGGTAGACCCCACCAGCGCCTGCAGGCCCTTGAACTTGTAGTAGAAAACCGAGGCGTTGAGCCGCAGGGTGCGGTCGAAGAAGTAGCGCTTCATGCCGAGCTCGAAGGAATCGATCTGCTCGGCGTCCACCGGGCCGCGCTGGGCGACGGCGCGGTTGGGGTTGTAGCCGCCGCTTTTGAAGCCGTGGGAGTACTGGGCGAAATAGAGCTGCTGGTCGCCGGGCCGCCATTCGAGGGCCGCCCGGCCAGTGGCGGCCTGGGTGGCGATCGACGGCCGCGCCGTGGGCCCGCAGTAGCTCGGCGAGGCGGGATTGGCCTCCGCCGCCCCGGCTGCGCCAAGGCCGCAGACCGGATAGAGGGTCAGCCGCTCGAGCTTGCGCCGGTCGTTGGTGTAGCGCAGGCCCACCGAGGCGGTCAGCGTGGAGCTGACCGGCGCGTCGATCTGGCCGAAGGCGGCATAGGACTGGGTGCCCACCTGCGCGTCGCTCTTGGCGTTGATCGCGCCGATCTCGGGGTGCGTCGTCGGGTTCCAGCCATGCTGGACGCCGAAGAGATCGAACTCGGTGCCGGAGTAGGACTCCTGGGTCGCCTTGTAGAAGTAGACGCCGCCGACCCACTTCGTGCCGTTGTATTCGCCGTTGACCCGCGCCTCTTGCGAGAACTGCTTGGCGTGGGAGTCCCACCAGGTGTTGATCTCGCGCTGGCCGGAGCCGAACGGCAGGTTCTCCCAGGAGTCGATGTCGTAGGCGAACACCTGGTGGTAGTGCTCGTAGGCGGTGATCGAGGTGAAATTCCCCCAACCCAGGTCGCCGGTGATCTTGCCGTAGGCCCCCCATGACCGGTAGCGGAAGGGCAGGTGCTCGCCCGTCGTCGGCTTGGCCGGGTCGTAGCTCAGCTTGCGCGAGCCGTCGCGGTTGTAGCCGAGGTTGCCGCGGATGCAGTTGGCGAAGATCTGGTCGCTGGGGGCGCCGGGCACCGGCCGGATGATGTTCCCGGCGGCGTCGCGGCCTGGGCAATAGGTCGGCGGGACATCCTTCACCGCGCCCGGCGGGCCGAAGACGAACAGCGGCTCGTCGACCGCCGAGATGCCGTTGTTGCGCGAATAGTGGGCCTGCGCCTCCAGCATCCAGTCCGAGGTGATGTCCCACTGCGCGGTGATCCGCCCGGCGAGCGCATCGGTCTTGGCGTCACGGCCGCCGATCGAGCCCTGGTTCCTCTGCCAGCCGTCGTCGCGGTTCCACTTGAAGGCCGCCCGCGCGCGCAGGCCCTGGGCGAGGGGGCCGCCGACGGCGCCTTCCAGGATCGTCTGGTTGGCCGTGCCGTACTGGGCGCTGGCGTAGCCCTCGAAATGGTCGGTGGGCTTGCGCGTCAGAAAGCTCACCACGCCGGCGGTGGCGTTGCGGCCGAACAGGGTGCCCTGCGGCCCGCGCAGCACCTCGACGTGCTCGAGGTCGTAGACCTGCGCCACGCCGATGCCCTGCGAGGCCTGATAGACTTCGTCGACATAGAGGGCGACGGAGGCCTCGTTGATGTTCGAGAAGTCGACGAAGCTCACGCCCCGGATCGAGAAGAACGGCGGTCCCGACGGGCCGCCGAGGCCGCCGGCCTTGAAGTTCGGCACCAGGTCCACGATCCGCGTGGCGTCCTGGATGTTCATGGCCCGCATCTGCTCGCCGCTGTAGGCGGAGACCGCCAGCGGCACGTCCTGGATGTTCTCGA
>JAQGIJ010000211.1 GCA_028291285.1 Phenylobacterium sp.
TGGCCGTTGTTCCTGTGGCGAGAGCGGGGGCACGGGCGTCTAGTCCACCGGCTGGAGGGAGCCGGTCACGGCGGCGCGCGAGGACCCCATGGCGAAGGCCGAATCCACCGGCAGCAGGTCGGCCGGCGTGGCCGCCTCATACGTCGGGTAGTCGACGTAACCCTCGACCCCTTGGGTATAGTAGGTGGAGGAATCCGGCGCGTTCAGCTGCAGGCCGCGCCGGAAGCGCTCCGCCAGGTCCGGATTGGCGATATAGGCCTGGCCGAAGGCCACCATGTCGAGGCGGTCCTGGGAGAGGGCCTCGATCGCCTTCTGCCGCGTGAACCCGGCCACCCCGATCATCGGCCCGTCGAACAGCGGCCGAAGCACGCCATGCACGTCCCAGGGCTGGCCGTAGTTGCCGACTTCCAGGAAGGCGATGCCGCGCTTCGACAGCTCCAAGGCCACGTGGCTGTAGGTGGCGATCGGATCGTCGTCGAACACGTCGTGGAAGGTCCAGCCGGGGCCGATCTTAACCGCCACGAACTGCGGGCTGGTGGCCGCCTGCATCGCCTCGACGCATTCCAGCAGGAAGCGGGCGCGCTTGGCGACGCTGCCACCGTAGGCGTCGTCGCGCCGGTTGGTGTTGGTGGAAAGGAACTGCATCGGCAGGTAGCCCGACGCGCCGTGGACCTCCACGCCGTCGAAGCCCGCTTCGCGCGCCCGCCGCGCGCAGGCGGCGTACTCGGCGACCACCTGGGCGATCTCCGGAACGCTCAGCGCGTGCGGGGTCCCATAGACGCGCTTCGGGCGCGGGCAGTTGACGGTGTAGTGTCGGGCCGTTGGATCGGGCTGCACGGCCGAGGCGCTCACCGGCTGCAGGCCGTGGGGAAGGATCAACGGATCGGTCAGGCGGCCGACGTGCATTATCTGGCCGAAGATCGCGCCGCCCTCGCGGTGCACGGCCTCGGTCACCCGTCGCCAGCCGGCTTGGTGCACGTCGGTGAACAGCCCTGGCATGAACATGTAGCCCGTGCCGTTGGGCGCGGGGGTGAGGCCTTCGGTGATCAGCAAGCCGGCGCCGGCGCGCTGGCGGTAGTACTCGACCATCAGCTCCGTGGGCGTGCCGTCGAGATGCGCGCGCTGACGAGTGCACGGGGCCATGGCGAGCCGGTTGCGAACCGTGATCGCGCCGACCTTCAGCGGCTGGAAGAGCACCTCGGCGTCGGACATCGGCAATCTCTCATTCAACGGGTGAAGTTTCGGACGAAGTCATTCTGCTGGATGTCCTGGGAGTCGCCCCAGCCGACGCCGCGCTCGCTTTCCCAGCGGGTCATGCAGAAGAAGACGTTCATGTTCTGCCAGGTCTGCCATGGCATGCAGGCCGCCACCTCGCCACGCAGCCGGTGGGTCGCGCCTCCGGAGTCTTCGAGGACCAGGCTGTAGCCGCTGGGCGTCACGCCGTCGGCCTTGCGCAGGGTGGATTTGCGGGCGGCGAGCACAGAGAAGAGCTGGCGGTCGCGCCAGACGTAGCCCCAGCCCAGGTTCCGCCCGGGCTCGATCGGGTAGCGGGACAGCCACTCGGGCCCCGCCTCCGGCGAGTCGAAAGCGGTCGCATGGAAGGCGAAGTCGTCGTCGAACACCCCGACCATCCAGGTGAACGGCGGCCCCACGCGGCTCGTCTCCCGCCGCTCCTGACCCCAGGAGCGGTCGCGTGAGAAGTAGCCGTCGATCTCGAACCGCTCGCCGTAGAGGTCCAGGCTCCCGCGCGTGCGCATGGCCTGGGTGAAATGGAAGCCGCCAGGCCGGCCTGCAGGCGGGGCGACGGCGTCCATCTGCACGCGGAACGAGACGCCGCGATCGCGGTCCGAGCACTCAAGGAGCACCGACTTCAGGGGCTCCAGCACGCGGATTCGCAGACCGACCTCGGCGACCTCGAAATCGTCGATCGGCCCCGTCGGCATCGGCAGGTAGTGGTGGTGGTTGACGTATTCGCAGGCCAGCGTCGCCGGCTTGTCGCCCTTCCAGATGTAGATGCTGGCGCTCATCACCCTCAGGACCGGGTGAAACCAGAGGTAGATCTCCCCATTGATCCGGTGCTCGGGGATGTTGAAGCCGTAGTAGGAGGTCTCGGTCGCCGAATAGTGACCGCTGGCGGCGGGCGGGTGCAGCAGCTCGTCCACCGGCTTCGGCGCGCTCAGCGGTTGCCCGGCCATCATCGTCCTGGCGTTCAGGTAGGTCGAAACCTGGGCGGCGACGTTGCTGGCTGCGGTGCTCATTTCGCCCACTCCGTGATGCTCAGCCGAGCTGGGCGGCGAACGCCCGCTCCAGGCCCCAAGGATCGCCGATGTAGAGCTCGGCCAACGCCCTGGAGCGGGGATCCGGGAAGATCGTGGTCTCGCCGCGCGCCAGCGCGCTGACGATCTCCGAGGCCATGGTCTCGGGCGGGCAGCGCCCCTGCGCGCGCTCCGGCCGCGCCATGGCGGTGGCGATGGGGCCCGCGAACACAGCCGCCACGCGGGTGTTCTGGCCCTTCAGCTCGGCGCGCATGCTCTGGGTCAGCGACCAGGCGGCCGCCTTCGAGGCGCAGTAGGAGCCGGACGACGGGACGCTGGCCAGCGCGCCGACGGAGAGGATGTTGACGATCGCACCGCCGCCCGCGCCGGCGAGCAGCGGCGCAAACGCCCGGCTCATCCGCAGCACGCCGAAGTAGTTGGTCTCCATCTCCAGCCGCGCGCCGTCGAGATCGGGCGCGCCCAGGCTGGGAGACTTGGTCAGGACCGCGGCGTTGTTGACCAGGATGTCGATGGGACCGCAGCGCCGGGCCAGCGCCGCGACCGACCGTTCGTCGTTGACATCCAGCGGCGCGGCCTGGACCCGCGGATCGGCGAACGTCGCGGCGGCCGGGTCGCGCATGGCCGCATAGACCTTGCGCGCGTTCGCGGCCAGGAAGGCGTCCACCAGCGCCCGTCCGAGCCCGCGGTTCGCGCCGGTGACGATCACGGCTGCGCCGTCCACGCCCATGAGTCCTCCGCAATTCCGGATCGCGCTTCTGCGGCGCGGCCCGGCTCGCAGGGTCTTACCAGTTCGCCGAGATTTCTGCTACACCAACTACAATTAGCGGAGACGAGCATGAGCACGTCCGAACTGGCGCGGCCGGACTTCATGGATCCGGAGACGATCCAGTGTCCCTTCGCCTTCTATGCCGCGTCGAGAGCCGAGGCTCCGGTCTACCGGCTGCCGAACAGCCCCGCGCCGGGCAAGACGGTGTTTCTGGTCACCCGCTACGAGCTCATCCAGCAGGTGCTGCGCGACTGGCGCACCTTCTCCAACCGCTTTGGCGAGCTGATGAGCCGCGGCGACCCTTCGGATCCCGAGATCGCGGCCATCCAGGCGCAGGGCTATCCGACGGTGCCGACCATGCTGACCCAGGACCCGCCGCTGCAGCAGAAGTACCGCAGGCTGGTCACCAAGGCGTTCAGCCTCGCCCGCGTCGAGCGGATGGGCGAGTACGTGAACGAGATCTGCGATGAGCTGATCGACGGGTTCGCGCCACGCGGCGAAGTGGACTTCTTCCGGGACTTCGCAATTCCCCTCCCCGTCTCGGTCATCGCCGACCAACTCGGCGTCCCGCGCCATGACATGGTCCAGTTCAAGCGCTGGTCCGACGACGCGATCGCCGCCCTTGGCCGCCTCGGCGGCCGCGACGCCGCCCTGCAAGCCACCCGCTCCTCAGTGGAGATGCAGCACTACTTCGCTGCCATCGTCGAGGCCCGCCGCCGCGAGCCGCAGGACGACGTGATCAGCGACCTGGCCAACGCCCGCTTCGATGAGGCGCGGCTGCTCGCCATGCCCGAGATCCTGTCGATCCTCAGCCAGCTGCTGATCGCTGGAAACGAAACGACCACCAATGCGCTCGCAGGCGGCATCGCCTATGTCCTGGCGCAGCCAGGCATGGCCGAGCGGCTGGGCGCTGATCCCTCGCTCATTCCCAACGCGGTGGAGGAGATCCTCCGGCTCGAAGCGCCCACCAAGCACATGTGGCGGGTGGTGACGCAGGACACCGAGCTCGGCGGCGTGAGCATTCCGGCGGGCGCGGTCCTGCTGCTGAGCTACGACGCCGCCAACCGCGACGAGGCCGTGTTCGCCGAGCCCGAGGCCTGCCGCTTCGATCGCGCCAATGCGGCCGAGCATCTCTCGTTCGGCGGCGGGCTGCACTACTGCGTCGGCGCGCTGCTGGCCCGCAAGGAAATGACCATCGCCTACGAGCGCCTGTTCAGCCGGCTGAAGGACCTTCGCCTCGCGCCCGGACAGCCGCCGCTCCGCTACATCCCGAGCATCCTGCACCGCGGATTCGAGGGCCTGCGGCTCACCTTTCAGCCCAGCCCCGCGTGAGCGCGCGGCGGGACAGCTCACACCCGGAGAGAAACGCCCCATGGACAGCGCCATCGAGGAAGCGGTCGCCAAGCTAGCGATCACCGACGTGCTGCATCGCTATGCGCGCGGTATGGACCGCATGGACAAGGCGCTCACCCTCTCCTGCTGGCATCCGGGCGGCACCGACGACCACGCGCCGCTCTACTCGGGCGCCGCCGAAGGCTTCGTGGAGTGGCTGTGGCCGGTGCACGCCGCCATGGAGGCCACCCGCCACATGGTCACCAACATCATCATCGAGGTCGACGCCGAGCGCGCCGCCAGCGAGTGCTACTGGATGGTCACCCTGCGCCTGAAGGGCGCCGACGGGGTGCGCTACGACACCATCGGCCAGGGCCGCTACATCGACACCTTCGAACGCATCGACGGCGTCTGGGCGATCCGCCACCGGCAGTCGCTGTGCGACTGGGGCCGCATCGAGCCGGTCGGCCTCGCAGGCGGAGAGCCGGGCGCGCCGACCTTGATCAAGCCGAACAATCCCGAGACGTCCCCGCCGACGAACGCCCGGGACCGCACCGACTATTCCTATCAGGTGCTGCGTCGCGCCCACTGACGCGACGGCGGGCGGTCGCAGCGACCGCCCGCCTCCGCCGCCTCAGTAGTGGTACGTCCCCTGCAGGATGATCTCGCGCGGGCGCTCGGTGATCCCGACGATGTCGCCCGGCCGGCCGCCCGGCTTGGCGCTGCTCGCCAGCACGATCCAGCGGTTGGTCAGGTTGCGTCCGATCAGCGCCAGCTCGAAGTGGCCGCTGTTCTGGAACAGCCGCACGCTGGCGTTGATCTTCGTATAGCCCTTCTGCTTGCCGGCCGGGTCGCCGTCGTCCTGCGTCAGATAGGAGGACGAGTACTTGAAGTCGCTGGTCAGCCCGAGCCGCCAGTCCGCCGTGAGCGGGCGCTCGTAGCGGAAGCCGCCGGTGAGCACGAACTTCGGGGCCCGCGAAACCGGCGTGCCGCTGAGGTCCTGGCCGCGGGCGGCGGTGCCCGGGATCAGGTGGCAGCCGGTGGCGTCGGTCTGGCCGTTGTAGCAGGCCGCCACCGGGAAGGACTTGTAGGTGGCCTTGTTGTAGGCCAGCGCGCTGAACAGGGTCAGGTCTTCGGTCAACAGGAAGTTGGCCTCGGCCTCGACGCCCTTGGTGATGGCGGTCGCGGCGTTGCGAACCACGAATGAGGTGGTGGCGATGTCGAGGCTGGACCGCTGCAGGTTGTCGTATTCGTACCGGTAGATGTCGGCGGTGAGCGTCAGGCGGTTGTCGACCAGGCGGCCCTTGTAGCCGGCCTCGACGCCCTTTGCCCGTTCCGAGCCGAAGGTGAGCTGCGAGATGGTGTTGGAGCGCAGCAGCACCGCCGTGGTCGAGAAGCCGCCCGACTTGTAGCCGCTGCGGTAACCCGCATAGAGCGTGTTGCGGGAATTGGGCCGCCAGCTGAGGGTGACTTCGGGCGACCAGTTGTCGTCCTTGAAATGGCCCAGCAGGTGCGTGCCTTCCGGCAGGTAGGCGGCGCCCGGACCGACCGTCGCGCCCGGGGGGATGCCCTGGTTGACGAACAGGTTCTGCAGGTCGGCGTCCTTCGTCTCCTTGGTGTAGCGCGCGCCGCCCGCCAGCTCGATCTCCGGCGTCACCGCCCAGATGGCCTGGCCGAAGCCCGAATAGGTTTTGCTGAGCACCGTGTCGTAGGGGTAGTAGAGGTTGGTCGCGCCGTTGCGTGGATCCGGCACCACCTGGCCGGAGGGCACGATGGAGCCGACGCCGCGGCCGACGGTGTAGCTAGCGCGCTTGTAGTCCTCGTAATAGCCGCCGGCGGCGAAGTTCAGCGGCCCCGAGAACTTGGTGAGCGCGCGCACTTCCTGGGTGGTGATCCGCGTCTTCTCGCCGTTGATGCCCGGAAACCGGTTCAGGTCGCTGTAGTCGTAAGACCCGAAGCCCACGGTGTTGAGGTTGTAGCTGCCGGTGATGGAGGTGAGCTGCAGGGGTCCGGCGTCATAATCCAGGCGCAGCGAGCTCAGCCATTGCTTGCTATGCGTGTAGGGCTGGCCGACACCCTGCAGGACCAGGTAGTTGTTGGCGATGGCCGGGGCCAGGAAGCCGGAGGAGCGGAACTTGTCGGCCTTGCAATCCGCGTAGGGGTCCTGGAA
>JAQGIJ010000218.1 GCA_028291285.1 Phenylobacterium sp.
ACCTGGATGGAGATCGAGGCCTACCTCGCGCGCTCGAAGACGGTGGTGGTGCCGATCGGCTCCAACGAGCAACATGGGCCGACGGGGCTGCTGGGCACCGACTGGATGTGCCCGGAGATCATCTCCCACGAGGCGCAGAAGGAGTCCGAGCTCCTCGTCGCGCCGACCTTCAACATCGGTATGGCCCAGCACCACCTGGGCTTCCCCGGGACCATCGCGCTGCGGCCGTCGACCTTCATGGCCGCGATCGGCGACTGGTGCCGCAGCCTGGCCGCCCACGGCTTCACCAGGATCTATTTCCTTAACGGCCACGGCGGCAACGTCGCCACCATCGAGGCCGCCTTCTCCGAACTCTACGCGGAGGCGAGCTACGCGGGGCGGCCGCGGGGCTTCGCCTGCAAGCTGAAGAACTGGTGGGATCTGAAGGGCGTGATGGGGATCGCCACGCGGCAGTTTCCCACCGGCCACGGCAGCCACGCGACCCCGTCGGAGATCGCCATCACCCAGTGGGCCTATCCGGAGGACATCAAGGCGGCCAACTACGCCCCGCAGATCGCCCCCACCGGCCCGATCCGCGAAGCCGTCGACTTCCGCGCCCGCTATCCCGACGGCCGGATGGGCTCGGATCCGGGCCTGGCGACGCCGGAGAAGGGGGGCGAGCTGGTCGCCGCCGCCGCCAAGGCGTTGGTCGAGGACGTGGCGGCCTTCGGCGGCGAGCCTGCGCCGGGCGCCTAGAAGGCGCCGAGGCCGCCGGACGGGCGCGCGATCCGCGGCGGCCCCTTCTGGCGCGGACGGCCCTGCCAGTCGAGGTCCGCCGCCTTGACTATGGCCTCGGCGTCCTTCGCCGCGGCGGCGGGGGTGAGCAGGGGCGCGGCCTGGCCGTCCGCCCCGGCGGCGCCGGGCCTGGCGCCGGGTTCGACCTCGACCGCGGCGCTGGCCTGGGTCGCGGGCGCGGCGTCTTCGGTGCTGGTCGCCGCGCTCATGGCGAGCTTGCCGGAGCCGCGCGCGAGGTCATCGAGGGTGGCGATCTGCAGCCCCTTCATCTCGCCGCCGGCATAGCGGCCGGCGAAGGCGGGGGGTCGGCCCAGCCCCCCGGTCCAGCGATAGAAGATGTGCTGCCCGACCACCGCAACCTTCACCAGCGTGGGGCTCCAGTACGGGGCCACATAGTCGGCGTGGTAGTGGGTGGCGTTGCCGACCGGCTTCATGACGTAGCCCTGGAGCGCGGCCACGGCGACCTTGCGCGCCCGCTCCCAGGCTTCCTCGGCAGGCTTGCGGGCCAGCGCGCCGTCGCAGACGAAGGTGAACTGGCAGCCGGTGGTGCGGTCCGAGCCCTGGAAGACGACGCCGCAGACGGTCTTCGGGAACAGCGGATTGCGCATCCGGTTGATCACCACCTGGGCCACCGCGCGCGCTCCGGCGAGGCTCTCGAAGCCGGCTTCGTAATAGATGGCCGCGGTCATGCAGTCGGTGGCCCGGGCCTCGTCGAGCACGCCTTCGGCCGCCAGGTTGAACGGCTTGGCGGCGGGATTCGACCCCTTGGAAATCGGGTTGGCGGCGTTCCAGAGGTGGGCGGCCTGCGGTGACAGGTCCTGCAGCCGGATCACGCCGGCGTCGGGCGCCGGCGTCTCGACCGCCGCGGTCGCCTGCGTCAAGCCGGCGGGCGTCGCATGGCTGAGGAGCGCGGCGTGGGCCTGGGCGCCGCGCAGGTGCGCCTCGGCCGGCCACGGCGTCGCCGAGGCGGCCAGGAAGGCGGCGCACAGCGTCACGACGAGGCCTAGCTGCGCGCCGACCAGGTGCGCGACGTGGTGCCGGCGCAGATGTATCTGCAGATGGAGAAGCACTTTCTCGCTCAGCTCAGCCCGAGGAAGCGTTCCAATAGGTGAGAGAACCCGCCAAGCGTGAGTCCTTATTTTAGGACATCCTTAACCAGGCTCGCGGCGCCGGCCAGGCGAGCGGCCCCTGCTCAAGCGGTGAACACCGCGCCGTCGCGAACCTCGATCGGCCACGGTGACAGGCGCTGGCCCGTGCAGGGCCCGGCCACGCAGACGCCGTCCTCCAGGCGGAAGAGCGCCCCGTGGCCGGAGCAGAGGATGCGGCTGGCGTCGCGGGTCAGGAACCGGTCGTCGAGGGCCGCCAGCGGCCAGCTCGCGTGGGGACAGGTGTCCACATAGCCGGCCACCAGCTCGCCCTTGCGCACCACGAAGCCGGCGAACAGCGCACCCGCGTCGCGGAAGCGGAAGCCGCGGGCCCCGGGCTCGGCGATCTCCTCCAGCGCGCAGAGCCGCAAGCCCGGTGCGGGCCGGGCGGGATTAGAGCTTTCCAAGGGTGAGGCGGAAGGGCCGGATCTCGACGCGCTCGAAGACGCCGGCCTTCACATACGGGTCGTTGACGCTGAACGACTTGGCGGCGGCCAGGTCGTCGACGTCGACGATCATCAGCGAGCCGGCCGGCTCGCCCGCCTCGTTCAGGAAAGGCCCGGCCAGCTTCATGACCCCGGTCTCGCCGAGGTAGGACAGGTGCGCCTCGCGGGCGTTCAGCCGCGCCTGCAGGGCGTTCGGCTTGTCGATGCAGCTGAGCACGAAGAGGGGCAATGTCAGACCTCCAGACGTTCGTCGCGCAAGGGCCGCGCGAGGAGCTCGCGGATCGCCTCGTCGACCTGGGCTTCGCCGGCCAGGATGGCGGCCACCGCCTCGCAGATCGGCGTCTCGACCCCGAGCTTGGCCGCCAGCTGGCGCACGGCCGGCGCCGAGGCGACCCCCTCCGCCACCGACAGCTTGCCGGAGAGCGCCGCCTCCAGCGTCTGGCCGCCGCCCAGCGCCAGGCCCACGCTCATGTTGCGCGACTGCGGGCTGGAGCAGGTGAGCACCAGGTCACCCAGGCCGCAGAGGCCGGCCAGAGTATCGGCCTCGGCCCCCAGGGCGACCGCCAGCCGGGTCATCTCGGCGAAGCCGCGGGTGATCAGGGCGGCGTGCGCGCTGCGGCCCAGGCCGCGCCCCTCGACGATGCCGCAGGCGATGGCCAGCACGTTCTTCACCGCCCCGCCGGCCTCGGCGCCGACCATGTCGGCGGCGAGATAGGGCCGGAAGGTCGGCGTGGCGATCGCCTCGGCGAGGCGCCAGCCGAGGTCGTCGTCGGGGCAGGCCAGGGTGACGGCTGTGGGCAGGCCGCGGGCCACCTCGGCCGCGAAGCTGGGGCCCGAGAGCACCGCGGGCGAGGCCTGCGGCGCGGTCTCGGCCAGCACCTCGGTCATCAGCTTCAGCGAGCCCTGCTCCACCCCCTTGGCGCAGAGCACCACCGGCAGGCCGGCCTGGATGTGCGGCGAGAGCGCCGCGAGGGTCGACCTCAGGTGCTGGGCCGGCGTCACGGCGAGGATGAGGTCGCTGCGGGCGAGGTCGACGAAGTCGTGGCTGGCGCGCACGGCGGCGTCGAGCGTCACGCCCGGCAGGAACAGGCGGTTCTCGTGATCGGCGTTGACGCCCGCGACCACCTCCGGCTCGCGGGCCCAAAGGACGGTCTCCAGCCCGGCCCGGGCGCAGACCTGGGCCAGCGCCGTGCCCCAGGCGCCGCCGCCGACCACACCCGCGCGCGTCATGCCTTGGCTCCCTTGCGGCCCGGCTGGTGGGTCGGGTTGGCGCGCGCCGCCGCCTCGTCCAGCGGCCAGCGCGGCCGGGCGGGCGCGTCCAGCGGATCGGCCTGGCCGAGCGCCAGCCGCTCGGCGCCGGCCAGCGCGATCATGGCGGCGTTGTCGGTGCAGTAGGCGAGCGGCGGGGCTGTGAAGCTGAAGCCGCGCGCCGCCGCGGTCGCTTCCAGCACCGCGCGGACGTGATTGTTGGCGGCCACGCCGCCGGCCACGACGAACCTGAGGCCGCGGCCTTCGTGGGCCTGGGCGTAGGCGGCCATGGCCCGGTCGCTGCGCTCGGCGAGCTGGCGGGCGATGGCGGTCTGCACGCTGGCGGCGAGGTCGCGGCGCTGGTCCTGCGAGGTCAGCCCCTCGGCCAGGCGCGCGGCGGCGGTCTTCAGGCCCGAGAAGGAGAAGTCGCAGTCCTTGCGGCCGAGCAGCATGCGGGGCAGCGGGAAGCGCTCCGGATCGCCGCCCTGCGCCAACGCCTCCAGCGCCGGGCCGCCGGGATAGGGCAGGCCGAGCGTCTTGGCGATCTTGTCGAAGGCCTCGCCGGCCGCGTCGTCGATGGTCGAGCCCAGCCTGCGGCAGGCGCCCACGCCCTCGACGGTCAGCAGCTGGCAGTGCCCCCCGGACACCAGGAGCAGCAGGAAGGGATAGGGGAGGTCGGCCGCCAGCCTGGCCGAGACCGCATGGCCCTCCAGGTGGTTGACGGCGATCAGCGGCAGCCCGCGGGCGAGCGCTACAGCCTTGCCGAAGGAGAGCCCGACCATGACCCCGCCCACCAGCCCGGGCCCGGCCGTCGCGGCGACGCCGGTGAGGCCGCCATAGCCGAGGCCGGCCTGGGCGAGCGCGCCGGCGGCGATGGCGTCGATGGACTCCACGTGGGCGCGGGCGGCGATCTCCGGCACCACCCCGCCATACGGCGCATGCTGCGCGACCTGGCTGGCCACCACCGAGGAGAGCACCTGCGCCTGTCCGCCGGCGGCCAGGCGCACGACCGCCGCCGCGGTCTCGTCGCAGCTGGTCTCGAGGCCGAGCACGGTCTGGGTTGGCGCGGGGGGGCTGGGGCTCATCGGTTGTAAGGGGCCGCCCGCTCCTGTAGCAGGCGCTCTGAAGTCCTTCGCCTTCGAGGTAGACCGCCCGCCGTGCCCACGCAACCGCTCGTCCGGATCGGCGCCCGCGGCTCGAAGCTGTCGCGCGCGCAGGCCGGCCAGATGCAGCGCCGCATCGCCGCCGCGCTCGGCGCGCCGCCGGAGGACGCCGAGCGCGTCGCACCGCTGGTGATCATCTCCACCACCGGCGACCGGGTGCAGGACCGCCGGCTGCTCGACATCGGCGGCAAGGGCCTCTTCACCAAGGAGATCGAGGAGGCGCTGCTGGACGGCCGCATCGACTGCGCGGTGCATTCGATGAAGGACATGCCGGCGGTCCTGCCGGACGGCCTCTGCATCGCCGCCATTCCCGAGCGCGAGGATCCCCGCGACGCCCTGCTCACCCGCGGGCCCGAGCGGCTGGAGGACCTCTCGCCCGGCGCGCGGCTCGGCACAGCCAGCCTCAGGCGCCAGGCCCAGGCGCTGCACCGGCGGCCGGATCTCGACATCCAGATGCTGCGCGGCAACGTCGACACCCGCATCGGCCGCCTGCAGGGGGGCGAGGTGGACGCCATCCTGCTCGCCTACGCGGGGCTGAAGCGGCTCGGCCTCGGCCATCTGCCGAACAGCCTGATCGACCCGCTGGAATGCCCGCCGGCGCCGGGCCAGGGCGCGCTCGCCATCGAGACCCGCGTGCAGGACCGCGACCGGCCGTGGCTGCAGGCGCTCCGGCATGAGGCGACCACCGTGACCGTGGCGGCCGAGCGCGGCGCGCTCACCGCGCTCGAGGCCTCCTGCCGCACGGCGGTGGGGGCGCACGCCTGGCTCGAGGGCGGCGCGGTGAAGCTGGTGGTGGAGGCGCTGTCCCCCGACGGCCGCCAGCGCTTCCGCCATGCCGGCGAGACGGAGGTGGCGCAGCTCGCCGCCCCCGAGGCCTCGGCCCGCGACCTCGGCCTGTCGCTAGGCCTGGCGGTCAAGGAAGCCGCCGGCGACGCCATTCTCGCCTAAGGTGAGGGCTCGCCTAAGGTGAGGGCTCTCCTAGGTGAGGGCTCGCCTGAGGCGCGAGGCGGAATTCGTCTGACGCGTGCGTCATCCTGCGGCGCCCGAAGCGTTAGCCGCCGTATGGTGTCCCTGGTCTTCAAAGCTTAAGGCTCTTGGCCATAACTCGACCGCTCATGCCCGGACGCCGCAAGAAGATCTGGATCACCCGCGCCCAGCCCGGAGCCGACGCCACCGCCGAGCGGGTGCGCGGCATGGGCCATCAGGCGCTGGTGGCCCCGCTGCTCGCCGTGCGGCGC
>JAQGIJ010000227.1 GCA_028291285.1 Phenylobacterium sp.
GCCAAGGAGGTGGAGCTGCACGGCCGGCGGATCCCGGCGCACGCCAAGGTGCAGATGTCCTACGGCTCGGCCAACCGCGATCCCCGGGTGTTCAGCGACCCCGACAGCTTCCGCCTCGACCGGCCACAGGCCGAGACGCGCCGGCACCTGACCTTCGGCGCCGGGGCCCACACCTGCATCGGCCAGCACCTGTCGCGCCTGGAGATGACGCTCGCCCTGCAGGCCCTGTTCGCGCGCCTGCCGGGCCTGCGCCTGGCCGGGGAGACCGAGCGGGTGGAGAACTTCGGCTTCTGGGGCCGTGGCAAGCTGCCGGTGGCCTGGTGAGCGGCAAAGACCATGAGGGAGGCCCGACCATGCGGCTCGGATCCTATCTGACCCGGATCTACCAGCTGGGGTATGTGACCCGGGACATCGACCGGGCCGTGGCTCACTTCCAGGACAAGCTGGGCATCCGCGAGTTCGTGCGGCTGCAGACCGACGGCCGCGTCGACTACCGCGGCCGTCCGGCGCCCTTCCGCATCCACGTCGCCCTGGCCAATCTGGGCGACAAGCAGGTGGAGCTGATCCAGCCGATCGAGGGCGTCAGTGACTTCTACACCGACGGCCTCGACCTGGGCGGCGCGGTCGCCGTGCTGCACCACTTCGGCATCCTGGTCGACGGGCCGGAAGCCAACTGGGACGCGATGAAGGCGGTGGTGCGCGAGGCCGGCTACGAGATCGTGCTGGAAGACGCCGTCGCCCCGGACCGGCAGATGCACTTCGCCTACGCCGACACCCGCGCCGACTATGGCCACTACATGGAATTCCTCTGGCGCGGGCCGCAGGCGCAGGCCCGGCACGACAGCATGCCCGACCAGGCGGCCTAGTCGGGCTGCGCGTGTCGGCTAGCTGGCAGGCGGTGGCGCCGAGCCGGCATCTTGGCGGCCAGGACTCCCGGGGCTGCCGGCATCACCGTCGCCGTTCCCGTTGGGCTTCCGCCCATCTGGAGCGAGACGTCCCGCCTGAGCGCCGGCGGCGGCCTGCACCTGGATCCGCCGGGCGCGCTCCTGCGCCTTGCTCTTCGGCAGGGTGATCCGCAGAAGGCCGTTTTCAAAAGTCGCCTGGACCTGCTGCGGGTCCACCGCCGCCGGCAGCCGCAGCGAGCGTTGGACCGTGCCGTAGGCGCACTCCACGAGGTGATAGTTCTCCTTGTCGTCCCGCCGCTCGAACCGCTTTTCGCCACGGATCGTCAGCAGATCGTCATCGAGCAGAACTTCCACGTCGTCGCCGGAAAGGCCGGGAAGCTCCGCAGTCACCCGGTACTCATCTTCGGTCTCGGCGACGTTGATCTGCGCCGGGACAAAGTTGCCGCCCTGGTCCGCGGCCGCCGCGGGAGCCGGCCCGCGCAACGCTTCGTCGAACAGCCGGTTGATGTCGCGATGCAGCGACAAGAACGGGTCGCCGTTCCGAGCGGAAAGGAACGGCGTCAGGAAAGCACGCGCCATTCTAACCTCCTCCTCTTCTGCCCCGCCCTCGCGTCAGGAAAACACCAACTCGGCCGCCGCGGGAGGCGGGGGGCGATTGATGTCTGGAGAGGGCATGGCCGGTTCTGGACTATCGCCACGGCGCCGGAAAACCCGCGCCAGCAGGGCCGCCACGGCAGGCGCCAGCGGACCCTCCGCGGGCGCGCCGGCGCCAGCGTTATTTGCATGTTCAGCAGCTCGATCCATCACGAACTCCACCAAGTCCATCAAGGGCCGAACGGGAAGCGCATGCTTCCCACCACCTGATTTCGATGTTAACACGAACGCATGGCATCGTCAATTCGCGATAACACGAAACGCAGGCGGGCGCAGCAGACGGGGACTCTTGTCGGCGTCCGGTTGCAACCCGAGGGGCTTGCGGCGCTCGACGCATTCATCGCCCACGCTCCGGAGGAGGCCTACACCCGGCCAGAGGCGATCCGCGCGCTCATGGACGAGGCTCTGGAAGCCAAGTCGAAGAAAAAGCCTGCGCGAGGCGGCTGAGCCCTGGGCTCCCCTGCGGGCGCTCCGCCTCGGACTGCCACCAGCGCCCTGCGTCTTCCGCCGCCGGGTCGATGTTGGCGATGCGCCCGTGGGCGTGGCACCGATCCGAGCGTGCGGCTCAGACAAGCCTCTGCGCCTGGAGCCAAGCGGCGATCCGCTCGTAAGAGGCGCGCGCGTTGGGATGTAGCGCAAGGTTGTGGCCTGTGTCGGGCACGGGCGGATCGAAGGTGAAGTTCGCCGGCGCCGCAGCGACAGCCCTGGCGTAGATCTCGCTCAGATCCGCCCGCCGCCGCGGGTCATAGTACATCGCGTCGTAGAGCCCGACCTGCACCAGGACCGGGGCGGAGATGCGCGCGCAGGCGTCAGCCGAGATGCCCATCGTCCGGCTCTCGCCGGCGGTCATCGTGCCCTTCAGGGTTTCGTTGATCTCGATCAGCCTCTCGTCCGCGGGCGGTGAGCGATAGAAGGCCCGCGCCAGGCGCTCTGTAGGCATGGTGACGTAATCGCCGTCGTACAGCCCGGTGCGCTCGGCGAACCGGGGATCCTCGAGCACGGGCGTAAAGCGCCGCTGGAACGACTCCCTTGCCTGGGGCGTGTCGGCGACGCCGATGACGTTCAGCCCGGTGGAGCCGGTGAGCACCACGGCGTCGGCGCTCCCGGAGTCGGCCTGCATCAGACCTGCGGTATAGGAACCGAGCGAATGCCCCACCGCCACGACACGTTCGAAGCGGACGCCGGCGACCCCCTCGTCCCTGACCGTGCGGATGACCTGATGCAGGGCTTCGGCGTTGCGCGGCAGATCGAGCACCAGGCCGGGCGGGTGAGAGCTCTCCCCGGCGCCCAGGCGGTCGATGTTCAAGGTCGCGAACCCGCGCTCGTAAGCCCAGGCCACGAAGGAGTAGACCTCGGGCTGATATGGAAAGTCCCAGTAGAGGTGCGTGTAGAACGAGCCATGCACCAGCACGAGCAGCGTATCGGAGCCGCCGGGCGGCGCCGAAAGCCAGCCCGCCACGTCCCAGCTCGCGCCGTCAAATCCGCTGGGCTCGATCTGAAAGCCGACCCGCTGACGCTGCATTGACGCCTTCCCCCCTCGCGACCGGACGTTCGGTCCCGGCGACCGCTTTCCGATAGCAGAAGCGGGACTGGCCATCCAAGAATGAGGTCTCGTCGCGCGTGCCGACGCGAACTTCGAGACGGACAAAAGCCAAAGACGGAGGGGAAGCATGACTGTCGAAATCCGCGGTCTCGGCCAACCGGACCAAAGCCCCATCACCAGGTCCGCGGCCTGGCTCGCCACCGCGAGCACCCTGATCTCGGCGGAGGCGG
>JAQGIJ010000233.1 GCA_028291285.1 Phenylobacterium sp.
GGCTCGACCGTCGTGTCGCCCGCGACGTTGACGGTGATGGTCGCCGTAGTCGTCGGCCCCTGCAGGGTGACCACGCCGCTGGGCGTCCAGCCGCCGGCGAAATCGCTGGCGCTGACAGGATTGGCCCCGAAGCCCGACACCTTCCAGGCGACGGTCGCCCGCTCCCAGATCTGCGCCGAGCGGGTCACGGTGAAGGTGAAGGTGGTGATCCCAGAGTTCCCCTCCGGATGCGAGACCGTGGTCGGCCCGATCGACACCGTTCCGTCGGTGCTGAGCGCGAACGGCTCGACGTGGTAGGCCGTCTGCGAGGCGCCGGCGCCGGTGATCAGGTCGCCCTGGGTCGTCGCCCCAGTGGCGTCGGCAGTCAGGTCGCGGACCGGTCCCCACCACCCCTGGCTGTCGTAGGCGAAGGCGTTGTAGGCGCGCCCGAAGATCTGTCCGCTCGCCGTGTGCCAGCTGGCGCCGAAGTTGCCGTTGGCCAGGGGCACGAAGCTGACCTGGCCGTTCGACGGGCCGAGCTCGTGGTCCTGGATCGTGTGCGTCGCGGGATCGAGGATCAGGTCGTAGGCCGCCGGCTGTCCGGCGTCGGTCCCGGTGTGGGCGACCACGACCCGGCCGTCGGTCAGGAAGGTCCCGGCCCCGCTGAACTGCGAGATCGAGCCGGCCGCCAGCACCGTGGGGCTGTCGAGATAGCCGTTGTTGGCCACCGCGCCACGCACCTGGCCGCCGCTCTCCCAGATGATGAAGGCGCGGCCGCTCGCCGGGATGTCGGCCGCGGTGGGGTCATGGCTCAGGAGGACGATCTTGCCCGACGAGAGCGCCTGGCCGGTATCGTTGAAGGTCAGCTGCTGGGCCTGGATGGAGGCCGGCTGGGTCTCGTCCTGGATGGTGGCTACCGGCGTCGGCGGGGTGCTGTTGACGACCGTGGTCGAGCCGTCGGCCAGCGCATAGGCGTGGACGTAGTCGATCTTCAGGCTCGCGGGGTACTGCGAGGGATCGGCCGCGCCGCCCCAGCCGCCCATCGCCATGTTGAGGATCATCCCCATCGGCTGGGTCCAGCTGGCCGGCGTCGGGCCGCTCGCGACCGCCACCCCGTCCATGTAGAAGGTCGTCGTCGTCGCCGTCCAAAGCATGCCGTAGACGTGCCAGCCGCTCGGGTCGAGCTTCAGGGCGTGGTCGTCGATGTTGTTGCTGCCCCAGCCGAAGCGGTAGTCCTGGTTGGGCTGCAGCCCGATCGACTCCATCACGTCGGCTTCGTGGCTCGGCTGGTAGGGCGAGGGCACCATCCAGAACGCCGGCCAGCTGCCGGGCACGTTCGGCAGCTGGGCCTTGATCTCGAAGTAGCCGTACTTCTGCTGGAAGCTCGAGAGGGTGTTCAGCATGCCCGACGACCAGCTGTGGCCGAAGGATGCGGAGACGTCCTGCGGCGCGGTGATCGGCTGGGCGGTGATCGAGAGCACGCCGTTCGACACCGAGAACGGGTTGATGTGCAGGTTGTGGTCGCCGAGGCCCTCGAAGCCGTCGTGCATGTAGAGCTGCATCTCACCGTTGTTGTAGATCGAGTAGGCGGACTGGTCCTTCAGGTTGCCGCCGAAGTCGACGCTCCAGGTCCCGGTCTTGTGCGACGGGTCGTAGATGCTGAGCGAGTTGAACTCGTCGTCGAAGGTGAGCTTGCCGAGCTTGGATGCGTCGAGCGGCAGCAGGAACTGCTTGTCCTGGAAGCTGGTGGAGACGTTGGCGTTGCGGAAGGTCAGCGTCTGCCCGCCCCCCATGTTGAGGACGACGTCGCTGCCCTGCTGGGTCATCGCCGCGCGCACGTCCGCGCCGGTCTTGAAGCTGAAGCCGGTCAGCTGCAGCTGGTCGGCGCCCTGCCAGTTGTAGATGACGTCGTTGCCCTCGCCGGCGTGCTCGACGAAGGTCGTCGTGGTGTTGGTGGCGCCCACCAGCACGTCGTTGCCGCCGGCGCCGTAGAGCCAGGCGCGGCCGTCGGTGATGATCAGGTTGTCGAGGCTGTTGCCGACGCCGTGGTTGAAGTCCTGGTGCACCACCAGGTTCTCGACGTTGGGCGCCAGCGTGATCGGCATGTAGCCGTTCTCGGTGTCGATCCCGCCGTTCGGCTGTTCGACCACCACGTCCTTGGCGTCGGTGATGAAGAAGGTGTTGTCGCCGGACGAGCCGATCAGGGTGTCGCCGCCGCCGTTCCCCGCGGCCGAGCTGTTGCCGGCCGGGGCCCGGATGGTCTCGCCCCCCGCGGGCGTCCCGAGCACGTTCGACTGCTCCGGCGCCGTCTCCGGCATCGGCTGGCCCAGGTAGTTGTAGTAGGTCACTGTCGGAAGCCTCCCAATTCGGGAAGCACAACTATGGAATGCGCAATTGGTTCTAGGATTTAGGCAGCTTGGCAATAATAACGTGTCGGCGCTGCCATGATCCGGCGCCGCTTAGACTTGCGCAGAGGATCAGGGGCGCAACAACTCGTCTCGCCCGGCGATTGTTCCCGGGCGTGCGCCACATTCTACCCGCCACGGCCCGGCCTGGCCGGACCTGACGCCGCGCCGACTAAGCCGGCTGTGCGGCGTAGACCTTCGGTCGCGTGGGCTTGATCCGGATGGTCCGGCCGGGGGTCACGCCGGCAGGCGCGGCGGCGGCGTGCGTCTCGAGCTCCATCACCTGGCCGGCGACCAGGCAGTCGATCCGCGTCTTCGGCCCCCGCACCGAGGCGGCGCGGACCTCCGCCGTCAGCCCCAAGCCGTCGGCCGGCGCGAAGGTCACCTCGTCGGGCCGGAAGAAGACGTCGACGGCGCCCTCGGGTGAGCCGTCCGGCGCGCCGGTCTCCCAGTCGCCGACGCGCAGCCGCCCGCCCGCGACCACGCCCGGGAGGCGGCAGGCCGCGCCCAGGAAGTCGTAGACGAACGGACTCGCCGGCGCCTCGTAGAGCTCGTTGGGGGCGCCCAGCTGGATCAGCTCGCCGTCCTTCAGGATCGCCACCCGGTCGGCGAGGTCGAGCGCCTCCTCCTGGTCGTGGGTGACGAAGACCGTGGTGACGCCCGCCCGGTCGTGCAGCTCGCGCAGCCAGCGGCGCAGGTCGCGGCGAACCTGGGCGTCCAGGGCGCCGAACGGCTCGTCGAGCAGCAGCATGCGCGGCTCGATGGCGAGCGCGCGGGCCAGCGCCACCCGCTGCCGCTGGCCGCCGGAGAGCTGCGACGGGAATCGCTTCTCCAGGCCTTCGAGCTGGACGAGGCCGAGGAGGTCGGTGACGCGGTCCTTGATCTCGCCCTTGGAGGGCTTCTCCGCGCGCGGCCGCACCGAGAGCCCGAAGGCGATGTTCTGGGCCACGGTCATGTGGCGGAACAGGGCGTAGTGCTGGAAGACCATGCCCACGCGCCGGCGGCGCACCGGGAGCGCCAGGAAGTCCTCGCCGTCGAAGCGCACCTCGCCGGCGTCGGGGGTCTCGAGGCCCGCCAGCACCCGCAGCAGCGTGGTCTTGCCCGAGCCGGAGGGGCCGAGCAGCGCCAGGAACTCCTTGTCCCTGGCCTGCAGCGACACGTCCTTCAGCGCCGGGAAGCGGCCGAAGACCTTGGAGACGCCGCGGATCTCGAGAGAGCTGGGGGAGGACCTAGTGTCGACGGCTTGCTGCAAGTTCACCAGAGTGGCGCCATTCGAGCGCGGTCTTGAGGACGAGGGTGACGAGGCCGAGGGAAGCCAGGATAGAGGCCGCCGCGAACGCGCCGACGAAGTCGTAGTCATTGTAGAGTACCTCCACGTGCAGGGGGAGCGTATCCGTAAGACCCCGGATATGGCCGGAGACCACCGAGACCGCGCCAAACTCCCCCATGGCGCGCGCATTGCAGAGCAGGACGCCGTAGAGCAGCGCCCAGCGGATGTTGGGGAGGGTAATCTTCCAGAAGGTCGTGAAGCCGCTGGCGCCAAGAGTGAGCGCCGCCGCCTCCTCATCGGAGCCCTGGTCCTGCATCAGCGGGATCAGCTCGCGGGCGACGAAGGGGAAGGTGACCAGGATGGTCGCCAGCACCAGGCCCGGCAGGGCGAAGATGATCTTGACGTCGTGGTCGACCAGCCATTCGCCGAACCAGCCCTGGGCGCCGAACAGCAGCACCCACACCAGGCCCGAAACCACCGGCGAAATCGAGAACGGCAGGTCGATGAGGGTGAGCAGCAGGCTCTTGCCCTTGAACTCGAACTTGGAGATCGCCCAGGCCGCGGCGACGCCGAACAGGGCGTTCAGCGGCACGGCGATGGCGGCCACGATCAGGGTCAGCCGGATCGCCGCGAGCGCATCCGGCTCGTGAAGCGCCGCCAGGAAGGCCGAGAGCCCCTTGGCGAAGGCGTCGTGGAAGACGGTGGCGAGCGGCAGGATCACCAGCAGGCCCATGGCGGCGACCGAGGCAGCGACCAACAATGGCGCCAGACCCGGCAGGCGGACCACGGCGGAGCGGGCGCTCATCGACGGCCCCTTCGCGCGAGCAGCAGCTGGACTACGTTGATGGCCATCAGCGCGCCGAACGAGATGGCGACCATCGCCAGCCCCACGGCCGCGGCGCCGGCATAGTCGTACTGCTCCAGCTTGATGACGATCAGCAGCGGCGCGATCTCGGTCTTCATCGGCATGTTGCCGGCGATGAAGACCACCGAGCCGTACTCGCCGACGGCGCGGGCGAAGGCCAGGGTGACGCCGCTGATCAGCGCCGGTCCCAGGGTCGGGGCGATCACGAAGGCGATCCGCTGCAGGTCGTTGGCCCCCAGCGTCTGGGCCGCCTCCTCCACCTCCTTGTCGAGGTCCTGCATCACCGGCTGCAGGGCGCGGACCACAAACGGCAGGCCGATGAACACCAGGGCGATGAAGATGCCCAGCGGCGAATAGGCGGTCTTCAGCCCGACCTTGGCGGCCAGCGATCCCAGCGGCCCGTTGGGGGCGTAGATGGCGGTGAGCGCGATGCCCGCCACCGCCGTCGGCAGGGCGAACGGCAGGTCCACCAGGGCGTCGAGCAGCCTGCGGCCCGGGAACTCGTAGCGCACCAGGGTCCAGGCGATCAGCAGGCCGAGCACCGCATTGGTCAGCGCCGCATAGGCCGAGAGGCTGAAGCTCAGGCCCAGCGCCCTGGCCACCCGCTCGTCGGTCAGCGTCCGCCAGACGCCGGAGAGGCCGATCTCCCACGGCCGGATCGCCAGCGCGGTGAGCGGCAGGAGGACGATCACGCCCAGGTAGGCCAGCGTCACGCCCACCGAGAGGCCGAAGCCCGGCAGGATCGAGGGCTCGCGCCAACGCGAACGGCGGGGCCGTCGGGCCCCGCCTACCGGCGCAACAGAGGGGAGGAATTCTGTCACGTAGGCTTGTAGATTTTGTCGAACACGCCGCCATCGGCGAAGTGGGTCGCCTGGGCCTTCTTCCAGCCGCCGAAGGTGTCGTCGATCGTCACCAGCGGGATCTGCTTGAAGCTGCTGGCGTACTTGGCCGCCGCCTGCGGATTGCGCGGCCGGAAGTGGCGCTTGCCGATGATGTCCTGGGCCACGGGGCTGTAGAGGAAGTTCAGGTAGCCCTCCGCGACCGTGCGGGTCTTGTGGCGGTCGACGTTCTTGTCGACCAGCGCCACCGGCGGCTCGGCCAGGATCGAGCTGGACGGGTAGACGATGTCGAAGTTCGGGCCGAACTCGTCGATCGTCAGATAGGCCTCGTTCTCCCAGGAGAGCAGCACGTCGCCTAGGTGGCGCTGGGCGAAGGTGGTGGTGGCGCCCCGCGCCCCGGTGTCGAGCACCGGCACGTTCTTGTAGAGCTTGCTCACGTAGGTCTGCGCCGCCGCCGGCCCGCCGTTCTTCAGCCCGTACTGCCAAGCCGCCAGATAGGCCCAGCGCGCCCCACCCGAGGTCTTCGGATTGGCGGTGATGACCCCCACCCCCGGCTTCACCAGGTCCGGCCAGTCCTTGATCTTCCAGGGGTTCCCCTTGCGGACCAGGAAGACGATGGTCGAGGTGTAGGGCGTGGAGTTGTTCGGCAGGCGCGTCTGCCAGTTGGCCGGCAGCAGCTTGGCGCGGGTCGCGATCTCGTCGATGTCGGCCGCCAGCGCCAGGGTCACGACGTCGGCCTGCAGACCGTCGATCACCGAGCGGGCCTGCTTGCCCGAGCCGCCGTGGCTCTGGTTGATCGTCACCGTCTGGCCGGTCTTGCCCTTCCAGTAGGCGGCGTAGGCGGCGTTGATCTCCTTGTAGAGCTCGCGCGTCGGGTCGTAGCTGACGTTGAGCAGGGTGACGGCGCCGGGCGCAGCCAGCGCCTGGGCGCCCAGCAGCGGCAGGGCGGCGGCGCCCGCAGCCGCCAGGCCGCCGCTCGCCACCAGCCCGCGGCGCGTGATCAGGGTGTCGGTCATCTGAAGGAGCTCTCCGGAGCGGCTTAGAAGGCGAATTGGGTACGCACGGACCAGACGTTGAAACTCTGGCCGATCTGGGCGCCAAGCGGCGCGAGCCAGATGGTGCTGGCGGCGGACGCGCTGGCGGCCGGAGACAGGCGCTCGACCTTCACATGCTGGTAATCCAACATCAGCCGCGTGAAGGGGTTCCAGTACCAGTTCACGCCGAGGTCGAGGTTCTTTTCCCGGCCGCCTCGGATGCTGGCGCCGGTTTGCGCCGTCCCGGCCGCGCCTGCCTGATAGTTCAGGTCCATGTCGGAATAGCGCGCGGCCAGCTCCCAGGCGCCCCAGCCGCCCTTGCCCCAGCTGAACGGATGGGCGACCGGCGGGGCGTCGAAGGCGGCGGTCTGGGTGTTGTACTTGCGCGTCTCGCCCGTGAGGATCCACGTGCCCGAGACGTAATAGCCGCTGAAGTCGGGATTGGAGAGGCCATCGGCCCGGGCGACGTTGAAGTGCTGGTACTCCGCCTGCAGCAGCAGGTTGGCGTGCTGGGCGGCGAACTCCGCGCCCAGCGCGCTCGCATGCCGCGCCGGGATGTTCCCGGTATTGATCAGGCGCGTGGCGTCGACGCGGAGCTCCGGCGTCGTGCTGAAGCTGACCGTCCGCGAGATGTTCGGGATGATCCCCGCCGCGTTTGGACCGGCGGTGTCGGCCGGCCGCTGCACATAGCTGGCGTTGGCGCCCAGGTGGATCAGCCATCCGGGGACGTCGAAGGGGCTCGCCGCGATCCGGCCGGTGAAGCCGAGCTGGTCGCTGAAGGTCTGCGGCACCGGCGAGGCCGTGCCGGTGCTGATGACGCCGACGGTGCGGCCGGTCACGGCGGCCGCCGCCAGCCAGTGGTCGCCATAGCCGAACACCTGGGCCGCGATGCGGGTGTCGCCGCCGGCCAGGCCGCGGGCGATGTCGGAGACCATGGCGCGCTCGAGGAAGGGCATGGCGCTGGTCGAGGCCTGGTCGTCCAGGCCGAGCAGCGGCGGGAAGGCGCCGACGCGGATGTGCGCCGGCTTCAGGCCGTTGTACTGGACCCAGCCCTCGTAGAACTGGCCGGTGTTCTCGACCCCGGCGCCGCCGAAGTCGAACAGCAGGCGGTAGTCCCAGTCGCCGAAGGCCGTGCCGTCGACGCCCAGTCGGGCGCGGCGGACCAGGGTCCCGCTCTTGAAGTCGCGGGCGTGCGCCGCCTCGACGTTGGACGCCGAGCCGCCGAGCGCCGGGCCCGAGCGGCGCAGGTCGGTGGTGAGCGGTCCGGCGCCGCGCTGGTCGTAGAGCGCCGTGTCGAGCTGCAGGACGCCGCGCAGGCTGACCGAGAACTTGCCGTCGGGACTGGTGAAGGTCGGCCGGCCGTTGCCGAGGCTCACCTTCGGCTGGGCTGCGGCCTCCTCTCGGATCTGCTGCTCGCCGCCGGCGACCTGCGCCTTGAGGTCGGCGATCTGCGCCTCGAGGTCGGCGTTGTGCTGCTCCACCGCGTCGAGCCTGGCGCTCAGCGCCAGCGCCTGTTCCTGGCTGATCCCGCTTGAGGCCTGGGCCGGCGCGGTCGAGACGGTCTGCCCCAGTGCGGCCGGCGCGGCGCTGCAGAACAAGCCCGCCAGGGCGGCTGCTCGGATGGTTCGGCTCGGCGAATGCGCCCTCATATCTGTCCCCCCCAGATGACCTGACCGACAGTACTAAGCTAGTGAACCTATCGGACCAGTGGGTTTATGCTTCAGGCGACACGAGAAAATCTAATCCATGACCCAGCCGCGCGGCGCCTCGCCATGCCATGACCTGCTCCGCTAGGCTGAGACGACGAGACGAAAGATGCGGGAGGACAGGATGACGAGGCCCAGCGGAAAGACCAGGGCGCTGATCACCGGCGGCTCCAGCGGCTTCGGCCTGGCGATGGCCAGGGAGCTGGTGCGCCGTGGCTACGAGGTGATCGTCTGTGGGCGCAACGCGGAAACCCTCGCCGAGGCGGTGCGCGAGACGCCGGAGCTGACCGGGCTGCGCGCCGACGTGACATGGCCGGAGGATCGCGCCCGGCTGATCGCGGCCGGGTTCGAGGGCGGCCGCAACCTCGAGTTCCTGATCAACAACGCCGCCATCAACCGGGCGCACGACTACACCAGCGACTTCACCCTGGGCGCCGACCGCGCGCGGGAGGAGATCGAGATCAACTTCGCCGCGCCCATCGAGCTGATCCGGCTCTATCTGGCCGAGCGCCGGCGCGGCGGCCATGACGGCGAGCCCGGCGCCATCGTCAACATCGGCACGCCCGGCGCCCTCTTCCCGCTGGAAGCCATCCCGCTCTATTCCTCGACCAAGGCGGGGCTGCACATGTTCACCCAGACCCTGCGCGAGAACCTGCAGGCGACACCGGTGCAGGTGCTGGAGGTCTTCCCGCCGTCGTTGGACACCGGCCTCGCCCCCGACCTCGACGTGGCTTCGCAGGCCAGCATGGGCGCCGAGGTCATCGCCCAGGTGGCGGCCGAGACGGTGGACGGGATTGTCGCCGGCGACGACGTGATCCTGCCGCACAAGCAGAGCCGGGCGCTCTATGGCGCCGTGCCCCACCCCGACCCGGTGTTCGTGCAGAAGGGCAATGCGGGCGTGCGCCGCAAGACCGGATGGGACCAGCGCGTGGGCTGAGGCCTATTCGGCCGCCAGCGCCACCGGATGGCCGAACGGGGCGGTCTTGGCCTCCAGCTCGCGCTTGGCCGCGGCGTACTCCGCCGCCAGCTGGGCGACCCGTTCGGCGGCGCCGGGGACGTCCTTGACCGCGCCGATGCCGTGGCCGCAGCCCCAGATGTCGCGCCAGGCCTTGGCGCCCATGTTGCCGCCGGAGTTGAAGTTCATCTTCGACGCATCCGACTGCGGCAGGTTCTCCGGGTCCAGGCCCGCGGCGCGGATCGAGGGCTTCAGGTAGTTGCCGTGCACCCCGGTGAAGAGGTTCGAATAGACGATGTCCTCGCCGTTCGACTCCACGATCATCCGCTTGTAGCGCTCATCGGCGCGGGCCTCCTGCGTGGCGATGAAGGCCGAGCCGATATAGGCCAGGTCCGCGCCCATCGCCTGGGCGGCCAGGATCGCGCGGCCGGTGGCGATCGCGCCGGAGAGCGCCAGCGGCCCGTCGAACCAGGCCCGCAGCTCCTGCACCAGGGCGAAGGGCGACAGCGCGCCGGCGTGCCCGCCCGCGCCGGCGGCCACGGCGATCAGCCCGTCTGCGCCCTTCGAGATGGCGCTCCTGCCGTGCACGGAGTTGATTACGTCGTGCATGACGATGCCGCCCGAGGCGTGGACCGCGTCGTAGATGTCTCGCCGCGCGCCCAGCGAGGTGATGACGATCGGCGCCTTGTACTTGCAGCTGGCCTCGACGTCGTGCTCCAGCCGGTCGCTGGTCTTGTGGCAGATGTGGTTCACCGCGAAGGGCGCCGACGGCGTCTCCGGATGGTCGCGGTCCCAGGCGGCCAGCTCCTCGGTGATCTGGTGCAGCCACTCGTGCAGCTGCGAGGCCGGCCTGGCCGAGAGCGCCGGGAAAGAGCCCACGACGCCGGCCTTGCACTGCGCGATGACCAGCTCGGGGCCGGAGATGATGAACAGCGGGCTGGCGATCACCGGCAGGCGCAGGCGGTCTCGCAGGACGGGCGGCAGGGCCATGGGGCCTCCTGGAACATGTTTTCATTTACGACGTAAGCATACCTACGTCACGACGCAACCCTCTACCTCCCCGGTGCGGGGAGGTAGGCCCCATTCCCTAGCGCGAACTTGACGCCAGGGGCTGCTGCGGCCCATTTGCCCGCATGGCAGACGCAAGCCGCCTCAGCGCTGATTTCCCCCCCGCCACGGCCGAGTCGTGGCGCACCCTGGTCGCCAAGACGCTTGGCGACGCCCCCTTTTCGACCCTGGAGAAGCCGACCGCCGAAGGGCTGCCGATCGCGCCGCTCTATCCGCCCGGCGAGCTTCCAGGCGGCCAGGGCTTCGCCACCCGGCCGGTCAACGCCGAGCGGGCCTGGGACATCCGCGTCCTCACCGCCCATCCGAACCCCTCGCGCGCCAACATCGAGATCCTCGGCGACCTTGAGGGCGGCGCGTCCTCGGCCGTGGTGCGGATCGACCCGACCGGCCGGACCGGTGTCGCCGTGGGCTCGGCCGACGAGCTGGCGCGCGCGCTGAAGGACGTCGTCCTGGAGCTCGCGCCGATCGGCCTGGACGCGGGCTTCCTGGGCGCCAAGGCCGCCGACTGGCTGGGCGCGCTGGCCAAGGCCTCGCCGGGCGCCAAGCTGAACTTCCACATGGACCCGCTGAGCGCCTTCGCCGAGACCGGCGCCAGCCCGGGCCCGATCGAGAGCCATCTGATCAGCGCCGCCACGGTCGGCGTCCGCCTCGCCGAGACCTATCCGCAGGGCGCGCTGTTCCTGGCCTCCGGGCGGGCGGCGCACGAGGCCGGCGGCGGCGAGGCGCTGGAGCTGGCCTTCGCCGCGGCCGCGGCAATCGCCTACGCCAAGGCCCTGGTCCGCGCCGGCCTGCCGATGGCCGATGCCTTCGCGCGGATCACGCTCGGCCTCTCGGCGGACGCCGACTACTTCCTGACCATCGCCAAGCTGCGCGCCGCGCGCGCGGTCTGGGCCCGCGTCGCCGTCGCCTGCCAGGCCGGGTCCACCGCGCGGATCGAGGCGCGCGCCTCGCGCCGGATG
>JAQGIJ010000243.1 GCA_028291285.1 Phenylobacterium sp.
GCCGACAGCGAGGCGCGCGAGGCGCCGTGGAGGCGCCCGCCGAGCTCGAAGGCGGTCAGCTTTTCGCTCGTGAACACGCCGCCGCCGCCGATGACGGTCAGGCCGCCGGCCTTCTCCACCACGTCGCGATCGAACGGCGTCGGCGAGCGCACGGCGCGAGAGACGGCCCCCCAGAGGGTCAGGTCTGGAGCCGGGGTCCAGGAGAGGCGCAGGTTCGGCAGGAGCTCGGGCTTGACGTAGGCGTCCCCCTCCAGCTTGACGCCGAGCACCAGCTTCAGCACCCGGCTGAGGGTGACGCTGTCCTGGACGAAGGCGTTGGCCAGCTGCAGGTTCCGGCTCGCGGGATTCCAGGAGAGGTCGCCGGACGAGAAGATGCTGTAGCGGACCTGCCGGTAGCCGCCGCCGACCACGAGCTCGTGGCGGCCGAGCGTGCGGCTGTGCTGCAGGTCGACGTCGTAGGTGTCGACCCAGAAGCCGGAGCCGCTCACCTCGGAGCCCCGCTCCGCGCGGTCATAGTAGGCCTGGGCCTGGACGGCCGAGCCTTCGCCCAGCGCCCGCGTCCAGCGCGCGGTGACGTTGTGGCCCTTGATGTCCTCGGCCGGCGCGCCGGCCTGCGCCTCGAAGCCCGAGTAGGCGTCGCCCTGCAGGGTCACGGCGTCGGCGTCGCTGGCGTTCCAATCGAGGCGGAAGCCCGCCTGGGGCTTGGACCAGTGGTCGTTCGCCTTGCCGCCGCCCGCCAACGCGGTGTCCCGGTCGAAGAAGCTCTTGGCGTAGACCCGCCAGGTGGCCCGCTCCGAGATGGCGCCGCCGTAGCGCAGGGCGGCGCTGCGCTCCTGGTTCCCGGCGCTGACGTAGGCGAGCCCGCCCTGGGTCTCGGCGGAGCTGCGGGTGATGATGTTGATCACCCCGTTGACGGCGTTGGCGCCCCAGAGCGTGGCGCCCGGCCCGCTGATCACCTCGATGCGCTCGATGTCCTGAGGGAGCACGTCCTGCATGTCCCAGTAGACGCCCGAAAAGAGCGGGGTGTAGACGCTGCGGCCGTCGATCAGCACCAGGAGCTTGTTGGAGAAGTTCTGCGCCGCCGGCGCGCCGTTGAAGCCACGCGCGGTGATCACGTAGCGGCTGGCGCTGGTCTGGGTCACCTCAAGGTTGGGGGCCAGCCGCAGCATCTCCGGCAGGCTCGTTGCGCCCGAACGCATGATGTCGTCGCGGCTGATCACATAGATCGAGGAGGGCGCGTCGGCGATCAACTCGGCGCGCTTGGAGACCGAGGTCACCTGGATGGCGCCCAGCTCCTCGATCGAGAGCTTGGCCAGGTCCTCCGTCTGGTCCGCGCGGGCCGCGGCGGCGGCGCCCAAGGCGCAAAGGCAGGCGGAGGCTATGGCCAGCGGGCGCCCGCGCGTCATCGATGCTCCCTCCGAAGGCGGATGCGAACGAGGCCCCGCTTTTAAGTTGAAACGGCGTTCGCCGCGAGCCCCGCCGGCGGCTCAGGCGCCCAGCAGCTTCCGCGCCGTGCGGGCGTCCGCCATCACCTGCGCGGTCATGGTCGGCAGGTCCGGGAACTTCTCCTCCGGGCGCAGGAAGCCGATCAGGTCGGTCTCGATGACCTGGTCGTAGATGTCCTCGTCGAAGTCGAACAGCCAGACCTCGAGCAAGGGCGCCATGACGCCCTCGATGGTCGGGTTGACCCCGATGTTCGCCACGCCGGGCAGCTTGCGGCCGTCCTGCAGCCGCGTGCGCGTCGCGTAGACGCCGAAGCGCGGCGTCACATAGCCGGCGATCGAGACGTTGGCGGTGGGGAAGCCGAGGCGGCGGCCGAGCTGGCGGCCGCGCTGGACGGCGCCTTCGATGGCGAAGGGGCGGCCGAGGATCTCGGCGGCCTCCTCCGGCCGGCCGTCGCGCAGCGCGTCACGCACGCCGGTGGAGGAGTATTTGGCGCCTTCGTCCCCGGCCACGGCCTCGGCCACGGAGACGCCGAAGCCCAGCTCCTGGCCGTAGGCGCGCATGGTCTCCGGCGTGCCGGTGCGGCCCTTGCCGAAGGTGTTGTCGAAGCCCACCGCCACGTGCCGCGCCCCGATCCCGTGGCTCAGCACCTCGGTGGCGAACTGGTGGTCGCTCATCTCCGCGAGCTCGGCGCTCAGCGGCAGGACGTAGAGCACGTCGACGCCCAGCGCTTCCAGCGCGCGCGCCTGCTGGTCGCGGCGCATGAGGCGGAAGGCGGGCTCCTCGGGATGGAAGTAGGCGCGCGGATGCGGATCGAAGGTGATCACGCCCAGCGGCAGGCTCAGCTCGCGGGCGGCGTCGGCGGCCAGCGAGATCACCCGCTGGTGGCCGCGGTGCACCCCATCGAAGCTGCCCATGGCCACCGCCGCGCCCTTGTCGTCGGGCGTCAGGTCCCGCCAGCCGCGGATGACACGCAGGCGTCTCATGCGGGACGCCTCGGCGCCATCACCACCGCCTCGCCCTCGACCACGGTCTTGCCGTTCGCCTCGCAGACCGTTTCCAGGGTGGCCTGGCCACGGGCTTCGTCGAGCAGCTTGACCGTCACCCGCGCGGTCACCGCATCGCCCAGCCGCACCGGCCGGCGAAAGCGCAGCGACTGGTTCAGGTAGATGGCGCCCGGCCCCGGCAGACGCGTCCCGAGCACGGCGGAGATGTAGGCCGCCGCCAGCATGCCGTGGGCGATCCGCCCGCCGAAGCTGGTCTTGGCCGCATAGGCCTCGTCCAGATGGACGGGGTTGTCGTCGCCCGACAGCTCGGCGAACGCCTGCACGACGGCCTCGCTCGCCACCCGCGTCAGCTCGGCGCTCTGGCCGACGCTGAGATCCTCGAAATAGAGCCCCTGCAAGGTCTGCTCCCCTGGCCTATCGCTTCTCTAGGCGAGACCGGCCGCCGTTACCAGACGAGGTCGGCCATCGCCCAGCGGGCGGAGAGCCCCTCCTGGCGCATCAGGTCGGCCACGGCCGTGAGATTCAGGCCGTCCGGGCCAAGCGTCTCGCCGGCGTGGATGCCGCTGGCGATGAAGAGGGCGTCGAGAGCCTGCGCATTGGCGCCACGGATGTCGGTGGGCAGGCCGTCGCCGACGCAGAGCACCCGGGCGCGCTCAGGCGGCCGGACCAGCAGCTCGGCGGCCTCGGAGAGCGCCAGGTCGTAGATCGCCGGATAGGGCTTGCCGGCCATCAGCACCCGCCCGCCGAGGCTCTCGTAGAGCTGCGCCAGCGCGCCGCCGCAGTAGATCAGCCTGTCGCCGCGCTGCACGACGATGTCGGGGTTGGCGCAGATCATCTCCAGCCCGCGCGCCACCGCGCCCAGGAAGCGCTCGCGGTAGTCCTCGGGCTCGTCGTTCTCGTCGTCGAAGGGGCCGGTGCAGCAGATGAAGGCGGCGTGCGCCAGGTCCGCCTCCTGCAGCGGAATGCCGGCGTAAAGCGGCCAATCGCGGTCGGGCCCGAGCTTCCAGACCGGCCCCGGCGTGCGCGCGGCCAGCAGCTTGCGGGTGGCGTCGCCGGAAGTCACCACGCAGGACCAGGCCTCCCGCGGGACGCCCAGGCCGTCCAGCTGCTCGACCAACGGGCCGCAGGGGCGCGGGGCATTGGAGATCAGGATCACCGGCCCGCGCTCGGCCTTGAACCGCGCCATCGCCGCGCAGGCCGCCGGAAAGCTCTCGCGCCCGTTGTGCACCACGCCCCAGACGTCGCACAGCAGCACGTCGTAGCGCGCGGCGATCTCGGCGAGGCCGGCGGGTCGGTCGGGAAGGCTCATCCGCGGCGGGTAGCCCAGCGCGGCGCGGCCGGTCAATCGTCGATCCGTCGCCAGTGGCGTGGCTGCCTGGAAGGCGCCTAGTACCGTCCGCCGATCCGGCGCGGCTCGGTGGGACGGGTGAAAGCCGGCGGCGGGGCGCCGGCTTCGGACAGCACGGCGTCGCGAATCGCCCGCGGCTCGCCGAACAGGTGGCCCTGACCCAGGGGGATGTCGAGCTCGAGGATGTCGACCACCTGGCGCTCGTTCTCCACCTTCTCGGCGACCAGCTCGACCCCGTAGCGGCGGGTCAGCGCCGCGAAGTCCTCGGCGGCGAGGTCGGGCATGGCGCGCAGCACCAGGCGGCCGTCCGCCTCGACCAGCTGGTCCAGCAGCACCTGGGCGGCCACCTTGACGAACTTCACGTCCGCCCGGGCGAGATCCTGCAGGTCGAGGTCCAGGTCGCTCACCTTGTCGATGGAGAAGCGGAAGCCGAGGTCGGCGAGCTTGCCCATGTTGCGGCTCTCGATCGCGCCGCGGGCGTCGAAGGCCGCCTGGCCGATCTCGAAGACCAGCGCGCCGGCCAGGTCGCGGTTGGCGGCCAAGAGCTCGAGGAACTGGGGGAAGAAGCTGTCGTCGCCCAGGCTGGCCATGGAGATGTTGCAGAAGATGCCGATCTGGCGGTTCTGCTTGGCCAGGCGCCGCACGATCTGCACGCAGCGGAACAGCAGCAGGTTGTCGATGGCGGTGACCAAGCCGCCGGGCTCGGCGACGCTCAGGTATTCGCCGGGCATCAACACGCGGCCGCTCTCGTCACGCAGCCGCGAAAAGCTCTCGTAGAAGACGGTCTTGCGCTGTGGCAGCGCCACCACCGGCTGGAGGTAGAGGTCGACCCGGTTCTCGGCCAGGGCCTCGCGCACCGTGTCCATCAGGGTCGCGGTGTGGCGGTGAGCGGAGTTGTGGCCCATCCGGCCGCCGGGCGGCGGCGGGGCGGGCGCGGCCTCGGGCGCGCGGGCCTGCAGGCGCTGGACGAGGCGCTCCAGCATCTCGACTTCGCCGGAGAGCTCGTTGCCGCGGCTCTGGTCGTCGGCCACGGTCTCGGCCACCTGACTCACCCGCGCGTCCAGCCGCTCCACCTGGTCGAGCAGCAGCTTGTGGGCCTCGCGCAGCGCCTCGAGGTCGCCGCGCACGGCGCCGGAGTCCAGCGCCCGCTCGATCAGGCCGTGGAAGGCGAAGCAGAGGCCCAGGCCGCCCACCAGGGCCGCCACCCCGGCGCCCCAGCCGCCGCCGTTGCGCCACAGCGTCAGCGCCACGATCAGCGAGAGGCACAGGTAGGCGCCGCAGAGCAGGGCTAGGGTCAGCCGTCGCATGGTCCCGCCGTTCGAATCGACGAGAAGTATCCGACAGTCGATCCGACGGTGTCGAATGGATTAACCGCCGCAGCGCCGGTGGGCGCGGATGTCGGAGGCGCGGGTCGATGGCGGGGCCGATGACGCCTCACTTGCGCGAGGTGATCCTGGAGATCCGCTCGCGCAGGCCACGGAGCATGACGTTGATCAGCTCCAGCGTCTCCGCATCCGCGCCCTTCCGCGCGCCTTCGAGGCGCAACACCATCAGCAAAAGCAGTCGTCTAGCGTGCATAGCCGCCCCCGCGGCTCCTGCGGCCGCGCCACGGCGCAGGACCAGTCACACTCTAGCTCTATTCGCCTCAAAGGTAAATCACGGCGAATTTACAATCTTGAATAGGCGGAACGTCGGCCTCAACCCTTGCGGATCGGCAGCAGGGCGCGAACCGCGGGCTCGCGCAGCCAGAGGCCGCCCCAGGCCATCACGCCGAGATAGATCCCGAAGAGGATGTGGCTGAACAGCGGATTGCCGGCCGCCAGGTGGACCGCCGCGGTCCCGCCGAACAGGCCGGTGAAGAGCACGGCGCCCAGCAGGGCGGTGCGGGGGAACAGGTAGAGCGCGAGCAGCAGCGCCTCCAGGACGCCGATGGGAAAGCCGCTGCCGGGCGGCAGGTGCAGCGCGCCGCCGGCCGCCTCGACGATCGGCAGGCGGGCGAGCTTGATCCCGGCGTCGAACAGCATGAAGGCCGTGAAGAGGCCGGTGAGCGTCCAGCCGGCGGCGGTCTGGATGCGGGGCGCACGCAAGCGCGACGCCTCCTGCGTGGTGGCGGTCATGAGGGATCTCCCGATGGTGTTGGTGATCAGCCCTGCGGCTGGTTCATCGCCCAGCTGACGCCGAAGGGGTCGCGGACCGCGCCGTAGAGGTCGCCCCAGAACATCTGCGACACCGGCTGAGTCACCTCCGCCCCCGCGTCGACCGCGCGCTGGAAGGCGGCCTGGATGTCGTCCACCGTGAGCACCAGGGTGAAGGCCTGCGGATCCACCTTGGCGTGGCCGTGCTCGGGGTAGAAGTCGCTGAGCATCACCGACGAGCCGGCGATGTGCAGGTGCACGTGCATGGTGCGGCCCTTGTCGTCGGCCGGATGCAGGGCTGCGACCGTGGCCCCGAAGGCCTTCTTGTAGAACTCCGCCGCGGCGAGGGCGCCGTCCACGTTGAGATAGGGGGTGAGCCCGCCCGTGGTGGCGGCCATGGCGGGGATTTCGGCCTCGACGACGCTGGACATGGGATCCTCCTTCCGAGTGACGCGTCCGAAGGACGCGCCAGGCGAAGCTCAGCCGACACCTCGCCCGTGGATTTTTTGCGTCGTGGCGCTCTGCAGCGTCAGCCGGTCGATCTGCTGGCGGATGTGCGCCGCCTCGGTGGCGGTGTTGGCCAGCGCGATGGCCTGGTCGAAGGCGGCCTTCGCGTCCACGGCGCGGCCGAGCTGCAGAAGAAGCGCCCCCTTGGCGCCGTGGAAGTAGAAGTAGCCCGAGAGCCGCTCGGCCAGCGGCTCGATCATCTCCAAAGCCGCGGCGGGACCCTGCACCTTCGAAAGCGCCGCGGCGCGGTTGAGGGTGATCACCGGGGAGGGCTGCAGGCGCTCCAGGGTGGCGTAGAGCCGCTCGACGCCCACCCAGTCGGTGTCCTCGAAGTGCTCGGCGCGGGCGTGCAGGGCGGCGATTGCGGCCTGGACCTGGTAGGCGCCGGGCGCGCGGTGGCGCATGGCCTTGTCGATCAGCGCCAGGCCCTCGGCGACCAGCTTGCCGTCCCAGAGGCTGCGGTCCTGGTCTTCGAGCAGGACGATCTGGCCCTCGGCGTCGAAGCGGGCGCCGGCGCGGGCGTGCTGCAGCAGCATCAGCGCGCTCAGCCCCATGATCTCCGGTTCGGTCGGGAACAGCCGCAGCAGCAGGCGCGTCAGCCGGATCGCCTCGTCACAGAGCTGGGTCCGGGCCTCGCCGTCGCCGGCCGAATAGCCCTCGTTGAACAGCAGGTAGAGCATGGCGGCGACGGCCGCGAGCCGCTCGGACCGCTCAGCCGGGCCCGGCGCCTCGAAGGGCACCTCGGCCCTGGCGATGCGGGACTTGGCGCGGGTGATGCGCTGCTCCATCGCCGCCTCCGAGACCAGGAAGGCGCGGGCGATCTGCCTGACCGAGAGGCCGGAGACGATGCGCAGCGCCAGCGCGATCTGCTGGGTGTCGGGCAGATCCGGGTGGCAGCAGACGAACAGCAGGCGCAGCACGTCGTCGCGGTAGTGCGACCCGTCGAGCCGCTCGGCCAGCGGCGCTTCGACGTCGTCCAGGTCCGAGAGGATTTCGTCGGACGGCAGCGCGATGTCGCGCGAGCGTCGGCGCACCCCGTCGAGCGCGGCGTTGCGCCCGACCAGGATCAGCCAGGCGGTGGGATCGCGCGGCGGCCCGTTCTTCGGCCAGCTCTTCAGCGCCCGCAGGCAGGCCTCCTGGAAGGCCTCCTCGGCGGTGTCGAGGTCGCGGAAGTAGCGCAGGAGGGCGCCGATGGCCTGGGGACGGGCCGCCGTCAGCGCGGCATTGATCCAGGCCAGGTCGCTCATGCCGGAGCCTTCTCCCGCGCGTCCGCGAAATAGAGCGCGACGGGGCGGATCTCGTAGGTGCCGCCGGGATTAGCCACGCCGAGCTCGCGGGCGATCGCCAGCGCCTCGTCGAGATCGGCCACGTCGAGGATGTAGAAGCCGAGCAGCTGCTCCTTGGTCTCGGCGAACGGTCCGTCGATCACCAGCGGGTCGACCCCGCTCTTGCGCAGGGTGGTGGCCGAGGTGGTGGGAAGCAGCCGCAAGCTCGGGCCGAGCTTGCCCTGGCGGATCAGCTTCTCCTGGACCACGGAGATGCGCGCCATGACGGCGTCGTCCTGTTCCTTGGTCCAGGACCAGACCACGTCTTCGTCGTTGTAGCAGAGCAGGGCGTAGAGCATCGGACGAGGCCTCGTTCTCGTTGCGAAGGACGCCCGAGACTACGCCGGCCCGACAGCTCTTGGGAATTTTGTGGCTCTGACGCGCGCCCCCGCCTCCCGCTCTTCCCCGCGAAAGCGGGGATCCAGGCATTTTGCGTTCAGGCGCGGCGCAAACAAAAAAGCCTGGGTTCCCGCTTTCGCGGGAATGAGCGGGTTATGAGCGGGCTGGGTTAGCGCGTCGGCACCGGGGCGTCGCCGCGGTAGTCGTAGAAGCCGCGGCCGGCCTTGCGGCCGAGCCAGCCGGCCTCGACGTACTTCACCAGCAGCGGGCAGGGACGGTACTTGGAGTCCGCCAGGCCGTCGTAGAGCACGTTCATGATCGACAGCACCGTGTCGAGGCCGATGAAATCGCCCAGCTCCAGCGGGCCCATCGGATGGTTGGCGCCCAGCCGCATGGCGGTGTCGATCGCCTCCACCGTGCCGACGCCCTCGTAGAGGGTGTAGATCGCCTCGGTGATCATCGGCACCAGGATCCGGTTGACGATGAAGGCGGGGAAATCCTCGGCGTTGGCGGTGGTCTTGCCGAGCGACTTGGCGAAGTTGACCGCAAGCTCGTAGGTCGCAGCGTCGGTGGCGATGCCGCGGATGATCTCCACCAGCTTCATCACCGGCGCCGGGTTCATGAAGTGCAGGCCGATGAACTTCTCCGGCCGGTCGGTGCTGGAGGCCAGGCGGGTGATCGAGATCGACGAGGTGTTGGAGGCCAGCAGGGTCTTCGGCGCCAGGTGCGGGGAGAGCGCCTTGAAGATCGTCTTCTTGACGCTTTCGTCCTCGGTCGCCGCCTCGATGGCGAGGTCGGTCTGGCCGACCTCCTGCAGCTCCGCGGCCGCCTTGATCCGGCCGAGGCTCTGCTCCATGTCCTCCTGGCGGATCACGCCGCGCATGACCTGGCGGGTCATGTTGCGTTCGATGTTGTCCACGCCGGCGTTGATCCGGTCGCGGCTGACGTCGTGCAGCACCACGTCATAGCCGCCCAGCGCACAGACATGGGCGATGCCAGAGCCCATTTGCCCGGCGCCGATGATGCCGACCGTCTTGATATCAACCATCTCTAGAAAGCTCTCGATATGGCGCGGCGGAGACCCGCGCGCCGATGTGACGGCTTTCTAACACCGGATTTAGCGCGGCCGACAACAGTTTTGCTGCGCCGCAGCG
>JAQGIJ010000254.1 GCA_028291285.1 Phenylobacterium sp.
GACCATCTGGCGGTGGTCGGCGACAACGGCAAGATCCTCATCTTCCCCGCCGACGAGCTGCCGGAGATGCCGCGCGGCAAGGGGGTCAAGCTGCAGGCCTACCGCGAGGGCGGGCTACGCGACGCCCTGGTCTTCAAGGGCGACGAGGGGGTCGCCTGGACCACCGCGGACGGGCGCACCCGCGCCTGGCCGGAGTGGCGCGAATGGCTCGGCCGCCGCGCCGGCGCCGGCAAGCTCGCGCCCAAGGGCTTCCCCGCCAGCAAGCGTTTCCGGCCCAAGGCGGGCTAGCCGCGCCGGCCGTCCGCCCACGGACTCCCCGGCCAATCCCGATGAGTTCATTTGAAATCAGGCAACTGACCGGCTTGGCTTTCGTTGTTCGGTCATGGACCTGGGCTGTGGGATGGCGTCGAAGTCTCGCGTTCTCCATTGCGCGTCGCGCTCCGCCTCCGCAGAGGGGCCGGCCGAGGTCGCCACGCGCCTGGACGCGGTCGCCTTCGACGGCTCTTTCGGCGCGCTGCATCGCCCCGCCCAGGCCGCCGCGAACGGCGTCACCGTGCTCATCTGCCCGCCGGTCGGCCGTGACGCGCGCTGCGCCTACCGCCCGCTCTTCCTGTTCGCTGAGGACCTCGCCGCGCGTGGATTCTCGGTGCTCCGCTACGACCATCTGGGCGGCGGCGATTCCCTGCCGCTGGGCGCCGAGGTCGACCAGTGGGCGCTGTGGGCCGCAGGCGTCGAGCAGGCCGCCGCCTTCGCCCGCGCCCATGCGGATGGCACGGCCCTGGTGCTCGCCGGCCTCAGGATCGGCGCCAGCCTGGCGGCGCTGGCGGCCGAGGCCGTGCGCCCCGACGGGCTGATGCTGCTGGCGCCGATCGCCAGCGGCCGGGCCTGGACGCGCGAGCTGCAGATGGCCGCCACCATGGTCGGCCTGGAGCCCAACGCCGACGGCTCGATCGAGATCGACGGCCTCAGGCTCTCCCGCGCCACCATCGCCGCCCTGCAGGGCTTCGACATGAAGACGCTGCGGGCGCCGGGCGCCAGGGTGTTCCTGGCCAGCCCTGGCCCGGATGCGCGGCTGGCCGCCAACCTGGGGCCGGAGGTCACCCGCGCCCCCTTCGAGGGCTACAGCGAGCTCTTCAAGGAGGCGCACCTGAACGCGCCCCCGGCCGCCGTCTTCGACGACGCCACGGCCTGGCTCGAGACCTTCGCCGAGGCCGCCGCGGCCGAGCCGGCCGCACCCGCCGCGCCCGAGCCGCCGCCGGCCAGGCTCGCCGGCGTCGGCTGGAGCGAGGAGCCGGTGCTGTTCGGCCCGGGCCTGCGCGGCGTGCTCTGCCTGCCGGCTGAGCCGTCGGGCCGCCAGGCGGTGATCTTCGGCAACACCGGCGGCGACCCGCGCTCGGGGATCGGCGGGTTCGCCAGCCAGGCCTGCCGCACGCTCGCCGCCCGCGGCGTCGCGGCGCTGCGCTTCGACTTCGCGGGCCTCGGCGAGAGCGCCAGCCCCGGCGAATGGCGCCCGCACGTCTACGAAACCTCCCGCACGCCGGACCTGCGCGCCGCGGCCCAGGTGCTGGAGCGCCACGGCTACGACGAGACGGTGCTGGTCGGCGTCTGCGCCGGCGGCTACCAGGCGCTGCGCGGGGCGATGGACGAGCCGCGCTTCCGCCGGGTCATGGCGATCAACTCCTGGCTCGTCTGGCGCGAGAGCGAGTCGCTGGAGCTGAAGCGAGCGAACGTCGGCAAGCGCCGGCGGATCAACGTCTTCGCGCTCGCCCGGCTGTCGGGCTGGCGGCGCCTGCTGCGCCACGAGATCGAGATCCGCAGCGCGCTCGCCACGCTGGCCGGCAGCATCGCGCGGCGCTTGAGCTTCCGCGCCCCGGACGCCCCGTGCCGGGAGATGCGCGCCGGCGTCGAGCGGATCGCCCGCGACGGCGCCCGGGTGCGGATCGTCGTCGGCCGCGACGACGAGTCCCTGGAGGGCCTGGAGGCGGATTTCGGGATCAAGGGACGCTGGTTGGCGCGGCGCCCGGGCGTCGAGGTCCGCATGGTGGCCCAGCTCGACCACGGCCTCTTCTCGCGCGACAGCCAGGCCCTGGCGCTGGAGGAGCTGATGGACTTCCTGGGCCTGGAGCCCTCCGCCCGCCGCGCCGCGGCCAGAGCGCGCCGGCCGGCCAACGGCCCCGCCACCTTGACATTCCGGGGCGCCCATGCGCCCTTCCGCGGCTCGTAAATCCGCCGATTTCCCCACAGATTCCGCGAAGAGAATGCACGCCTACCGCACGCACACCTGCGGCGAGCTTCGCGCCGCCGACACCGGCACGACGGTCCGCCTGTCCGGCTGGATCCACCGCAAACGCGACCACGGCGGGCTGATCTTCATCGACCTGCGCGACCACTACGGTCTGACCCAGCTGGTGGTGAGCCCCTCGAACCCGGGCTTCGGCCTGGTCGAGCACCTGCGCGCCGAGAGCGTGATCCGTATCGACGGCGAGGTGGTGGCCCGCACCCCCGACACCGTCAATCCCAACCTGCCCACCGGCGGGATCGAGGTGCGGGTGGGCGATCTGGCCGTGCTCTCGGAGAGCGCCGAGCTGCCGCTGCCGGTCTTCGGCGAGCCGGAGTATCCGGAAGAGATCCGCCTGAAGAACCGCTTCCTGGACCTGCGGCGCGAGACCCTGCACCGCAACATCGTGCTGCGCTCCAAGGTCATCCAGTCGATCCGCAACCGCATGATCGGCCAGGGCTTCCTGGAGTACCAGACGCCGATCCTTACCGCCTCGTCGCCGGAGGGCGCGCGCGACTTCCTGGTCCCCTCGCGCCTGCATCCGGGCAAGTTCTACGCGCTGCCCCAGGCGCCCCAGCAGTTCAAGCAGCTGCTGATGGTCGCCGGCTTCGACCGCTACTTCCAGATCGCGCCCTGCTTCCGCGACGAGGACCTGCGCGCCGACCGCTCGCTGGAGTTCTACCAGCTCGACGTCGAGATGAGCTTCGTCACCCAGGAAGACGTCTTCGCGGCCATCGAGCCGGTGATGCACGGCGTCTTCGAGGAATTCGGCAGCGGCAAGTCGGTGACGCCTTACCCGTTCCCGCGCATCGCCTACCGCGAGGCCATCGCCAAGTACGGCACGGACAAGCCAGACCTGCGCAACCCGATCGAGATGCAGGACGTCTCCGAGGGCTTCCGCGGCGGCGGCTTTGGCCTCTTCGCCCGCATCCTGGAAGATCCGAAGAACGCGGTGTGGGCCATCCCCGCGCCGGGCGGCGGCAGCCGCGCCTTCTGCGACCGGATGAATTCCTGGGCGCAGGGCGAGGGCCAGCCGGGCCTGGGCTACATCTTCTGGAGCGAGGACCAGGGCGGCTGGGGCGGCCCGATCGCCAAGAACCTCGGCCCGGAGAAGACCGCCGCGGTCATGGACCAGCTGGGCGTCGGGCGGGGCGACGCCGCCTTCTTCGTCGCCGGCGATCCCAAGGCCTTCTACAAGTTCGCCGGCGCCGCACGCACCAAGGTGGGCGCCGACCTGAAGCTGGTCGACGAGGACCGCTTCGAGTTCGCCTGGATCGTCGACTTCCCGATGTTCGAGTGGAACGAGGAGGAGAAGCGGGTCGACTTCTCGCACAACCCCTTCTCTATGCCGCAGGGCGAGATGGCGGCGCTGGAGGCCAAGGACCCGCTCGACATCCTGGCCTACCAGTACGACATCGTCTGCAACGGCTACGAGCTCTGCTCCGGCGCGATCCGCAACCACCGCCCCGACGTCATGCTGAAGGCCTTCGAGATCGCCGGCTACGGGCCCAACATCGTCGAGCAGGAGTTCGGCGGCATGCTCAACGCTTTCCGCCACGGCGCCCCGCCGCACGGCGGCCTGGCGCCCGGCATCGACCGCATCGTCATGCTGCTGGCCGGCGAGACCGCCATCCGCGAGGTGATCGCCTTCCCGCTGAACCAGCAGGGCCAGGACCTGCTGATGAACGCCCCCTCCGACGTCAGCGACAAGCAGCTGAAAGAGCTGCACATCCGCCTCGCCGCTCCGGTGAAGGTTTAAGCGCACGGCTCCCTTCCCCCTCGTTGGGGGAAGGGCGGGGGATGGGGGTGTGTCTGTGACGCCTGTCGCCCAGGCGGGCTTGGCGCCGGCGCCAAACCTGGGCTTCCCGTCTAGGCTCTGCCAGCACCCCCTATCCCGGCCTTTCCCCCATTGAGGGGGAAAGGGGGACCTGAGTTTGCCTGCGACCTCTTGGGGCGGCGGGGCGAGGGCTCTGACCTACTCCCCGCCGGCCACCAGGTAGCGCGGCGCGCCGGGCGCGGGCGGCGCGGGGGGCACCGGCGGCGCGGGCGGCAGCGGCGGGCTGACGT
>JAQGIJ010000312.1 GCA_028291285.1 Phenylobacterium sp.
TCGAGGCGCGGCCCTCCTCGAAGAAGCGGGCCAGGGCGACGTTGTTGAGGTGCTGGAAGCTGTCCACGTCGGCGTAGGCGCAGCGGAGGTCGACCGCGCGCGGATAGGCCTCCAGCGTCAGCCGCCAAGCCTCGTCCGCCAGTCTCGCCATCACTCGCGCCTCCGTGCCCCGGCGCCGCCCTGATCGGCCGTCCGCCGGGTCGGGGTCAAGGGGCGCGCACGGTCGTTCCTTCCTCAGGGGCAGGCGGCGGATCCGCGGCTTGCGCCGGGCCCGGCTTTGCGCTCCCTAACGGACCCCAGTCCCAGGAGCACGCCATGGCCCAGCACCCTGCCCTCATCCCCGGCCGCGTGGCCGTGATCACCGGCGCCGCCAGCGGCATCGGCCTCGCCACCGCCCGGAAGCTGGCCGACCTCGGCATGACGGTGGTGCTGGCCGACCGGCCGGGCGAGGCGCTCGACGCCGCGGCGGCCGGCATCGGCGGCAAGGCCCGGGCGGTCGCCACCGACGTGCGCGACGCCGAGGCGCTGAGCCGCCTGAAGGACGCCGCCGATGCGCTGGGCGAGGTCAGCTTCCTGATGAACAACGCCGGGGTCGGCGGCGGCGGCAAGCCCTGGGAGAACCCGGAGGGCTGGCGGCGCGTGCTGGAGACCAATCTCTTCGGCGTGGTCAACGGCCTGCAGGCCTTCGTCCCCGAGATGCTGGCCCGCGGCGGCCCCGGCGCGATCGTCAACACCGGCTCCAAGCAGGGGATCACCACTCCGCCCGGGGACGCGGCCTACAACGCCAGCAAGGCGGCCATCAAGGTGGTTACCGAGCAGCTGGCGCACGAGTTGCGGAATGCGGCGGGCGGGGCGCAGATCACCGCCCACCTGCTGATCCCGGGCTTCACCTTCACCGGCCTCACCGCCGGCACGCGCACCGACAAGCCGCCGGGCGCCTGGAGCGCCGAGCAGGTCGCCGACCGCCTGCTGTACGGCCTCTCGGCCGGCGAGTTCTACGTCTGGTGCGAGGACAACGAGACGCCCCGCGGGGTCGACGAGCGCCGCATCCAGTGGGCCGCCGACGATATCATCCAGAACCGGCCGGCGCTGTCGCGCTGGCACCCCGACCATGCCGAGGCCTTCAAGGCCTACATGGCCGCGGAGACCAAGTGATGCGGATGCACATGCTGTCCGGCGGGCGCCTCAAGATGCGCAAACGCGCCTACTATCCCGAGGCGGCGCGGGACGAGAGCTTCGAGCTGCCGGTCTCCTGCGCGCTGATCAAGCACGAGCAGGGCAACGTCCTCTTCGACACCGGCTGCAGCCCGCGGGGCGCGACCGAGACCGACGCCTACTGGGGCGAGCTCGCCAAGGTGATGACGCCGATCTACCAGGCGCAGGACGTGGTCGTCAGCCAGCTGCCGAAGGCCGGGCTCACCGCCGAGGACATCGACGTGGTGGTCTGCTCGCACCTGCACACCGACCACTGCGGCTGCAACAGCTTCTTCAAGCGCGCGACCGTCATCTGCACGGCCGAGGAGCTCGAGGCGGCGCAAGAGAACACCACCGGCGGCTACCTGCCGGAGGACTGGCAGCCGGGCCGCGCCTTCGACACCTTCGCGGGCCAGCGCGACGTCTTCGGCGACGGCCGATTCACCCTCATCGAGGCGCCCGGCCACACCCGCGGCATGAGCGTCGGCCATGTGGTGCTGGACAAGCACGCCTTCGTGCTGGCCTCCGACGCCGTGCCGGTGCGCCCGGTGCTGGAGCAGCGCTATGCGCCCAAGGGGACCTGGGACGTGGACAAGTCGCTGAAGGCCCTCGACGAGATCGCCCGGCTGGAAGCCGCCGGCGCCACCGTCCTCTTCGGCCACGACGACGCCCAGTGGCGCAGCCTGCGCAAGGGCGAGGCCTATTACGACTGAGCGAAGTCCTCTCCCGGCAAGCGGGGAGAGGCGACGCTAGGCGCTGAGCGCGGTCTCCAGCTCCTCGCGGATCTCGCCGCCCGACGCCAGCGCCGCCACCTCGCCGATCACCAGCAGGACCGGGCCGCCCTGGCCGCCGTCGACGAGGCTCGCAAGGTCGGCGACCGTGCCGCGGCGCAGGCGGGCGTTGGGAGAACCGGCGCTCTCCACCGCCAGCGCCGGCGTGCTCCCGGCGCGGCCCGCCTCCATCAGCCGGCGGCTCAGCTCCTCGGCCGCGCCGCCGCCCATGTAGATCGCCAGCGTGGTCTCGGGGTCGGCGGCGGCGCTCCAGTCGGCCTGCAGGGCGCCGGCCTCCAGCCTCGCGGTGGTGAAGACCACGCGCCTCGCCTGCTTGCGGTGGGTCAGCGGGAAGTTGAACTGGGCGGCGGCGGCGCAGGCGGCAGTGACGCCGGGGACCACTTCGGTCTCGATCCCGTGGGCCGCGAGGAAGGCGGCCTCCTCTCCCACCCGCCCGAACACCGACGGGTCGCCGCCCTTCAGCCGCACCACGTCGAGCCCTCGGCGAGCGATCCGCAGCATCAGCCGGTTGATCGTCTCCTGCTTCATGCTCGTGCGGCCGGCGCGCTTGCTGGTCTGGATCTTCAGGCAATGGGCGGGGGCGAGCGCCAGCACCTCCTCCGAGACCAGGGCGTCGTAGAGCAGCGCCTCAGCGCCTTCGATGGCGCGCAGCGCGCGAAGCGTGAGCAGGTCGGCGGCGCCGGGACCGGCGCCCACCAGGCGGACGCGTCCGGGCTTCACGTCAGGCGGCATGACGCACCTCAGGCCTCGGAAACTGGGCCATCAGGCGGGCGATCTCGGGGCGACAGGAGCCGCAGGCCGCGCCCGCGCCGGTGGCCTCGCTGACCGCGTCGAGGCTGGCGCAGCCCCCGGCGATGGCGGCCTCGATGCGCACCTGGCGCACGCCGCGGCA
>JAQGIJ010000316.1 GCA_028291285.1 Phenylobacterium sp.
CCGCGCTCATCCCCGCCCGGAAAGGCTTGGCGCCCGTCACGAAGGGAGAAGCCAGCGTGCGAATCCTCCACGTGCTCAAGCACACGCGCCGTCACAACGGCAATGTTCACGCGGCCGTCGACCTGGCTTGCGCCCAAGCCCAGCTTGGCCATGAAGTGACAGTCTGCAGCAGCGGCGGCAGCTTCGACAACGTGCTGCGCGCCAACCACGTTGACGTGGAGCTGCTCCCGGAACTCGACAAGCGGGCCGGGGCGCCCAAGGCCGTCTGGAGCCTCCGCCGGCTCGTCGCGTCCAGACGCATCGCGATCGTGCACGCGCACATGATGGCGAGCGCCGGCGTCAGCTGGGCGGCCACGCGCTTCAGCCCTACGAGGCTCGTCACCACGGTCCACAACGCCTTCGAGCCATCGGCCATCCTGATGGGCTTCGGCGATCGCGTGATCGCGGTGAGCGAGGCGGTCCGCAAGGGCATGTGCGACCGGGGCGTTCCGGCGGGGCGCCTGCGCATGGTCCTGAACGGCACGCTGGGCACGGCTCGCCACGCTTACGAACCGCCGCCGATACCCGAGACGCTGAGGCATCCGGCCGTGCTCTACGTCGGCGGGCTGCATCCTCGCAAAGGGATCCTGGACCTGCTGGCCGGGTTCTCGCGGGCGCGCAGCGTCAAGCCGGATCTTCACCTCTATCTCGTCGGCGCGGGGCCTTGCGAACTGGAGTACCGGACGGCGGTGGCCGAAGCCGACGCGGAGCACGTCCATTTCTGCGGGTCGCAGCGCGATCCGCGCCGGTTCATGCTGGCGGCCGACGTGCTGGTGCTGGCGTCGCACGCCGACCCGGCGCCACTGGTGATCCCCGAGGCGCGTGAGGCGGGCCTGGCTGTGATCGCGACGCGGGTCGACGGCATTCCCGAGCTTCTCGAGCGCGGGCAGGCGGGGCTGCTCGTGGATCCGCGCGCGCCCGACCAGATCGCGCAGGCGCTGCTCACCGTGTTCGCCGACGAACAGAGCCTGGCCGAGCATCGCGCAAGGAGCCAGATCAACCTGCAGCATCTTTCGCTGCGCCGGTTGGCCGAAGAGACCCTGTCGGTCTACGCCGAGGTGTGGAGACCGGAAGCGCGCACGTCGAACCGCCCCACGGCGGCCGCGCCGCTCACGCCGACGCAAGGCTCAGAGCCGATGCGGGGCAGGGGACAGGTTTGACCTACCCGGGCGTTCTCTTCTGGATCGCGGTGATCTGGGCCGCCGCCGCGCGCGGGCCTGCGCTCTACTACGTGTTCTTCGCATGCTGGTCGTTGGGGACGCTGGCGGTGGTGCCGGCCGCCTCGCTCGGCAATTTTACGCCGCCCTGGATCGCGGCCTGCTTCTTGACGGCGAGCGTGATCCTCACGGAAGGACCGCGCCGTTACTTTGCTGCGCTGATCGATCTTCGGCGGTTCGGCTTTCTTGGACTTTGCACCCTGTACGCCGCCGCGTCCGCCTACTTCCTCCCGCGTCTCTTCGAGGGCCGCATCACCGTGATCACGATGCGGCCCACCGAAGTGAATGGCGCAATTCCGCTCAGGCCGGACATGGCGAACATCTCGCAGGGCGTATACTTCATCATTACGACGCTTACGGTCGTCAGCATCTACTTCATCTGTCAGGACGAGAACAAGAGAACGCATTTTCTCAGGGCCTTCGCCTGGGGCGCCGTGGTCGCGGTCGGAACGGGCGTGCTGGACTTGCTGACAAGCTTGACCGGGCTCGGCGGCCTGCTCGCGCCGTTCCGCAACGCAAATTACGCGATGCTGCTCGACAACGACGCGGTGGGCATGCATCGGGTCGTGGGCCTCATGAGCGAGGCCTCGTCCTACGCGGGCCTCTGCATACCCTTCCTGTGTCTCCTGGCCCTGACGCCGTCGAAGGATTCCCTCTGGGGCAGGTGGCGCGCGCCGCTCTGCGTCGCGCTCGCCATGATGACCTATCTCTCGACGTCTTCGGGCGGCTATCTCGCCTTGGGCGCACTCGCCGCAATCCTCGCCGTAAGCATCGCTGTTGGAATTCTCGAGAAGCGCAAGGCGGCCTGGTGGGGCGCCTATGGTGTCATGCTGGTCGGGGTCATCCTGGCGCTGGCCGTCCTGTTCAAGCCGGACGTCCTTGATCCGATCGGGCGGGTGATCGACGGGGTCGTCTTCAAGAAGACATCAGGGGAATCCTACGTCACGCGAGCTGCGTGGAATCGGATTTCCTACCAGGCCTTCCTTGAATCCCACCTCTTCGGCGTCGGGATCGGCGGCGCCCGGGCGTCGAGCTGGATCTATTCCCTGCTGAGCAATATCGGCGCGCCAGGGACCGCGCTGCTCTTGGTGTTCATGCTGCAGGTCTGGCTGACGCCGGCCAACAATCCCGGGGATAGAACCTTTGCGCGGGCGGTGAAATTTTCGCTCGCACCGTCCTTGCTGCTCGGCACGTTGGCCGGCACCACGGCGGGCTTCGGCCTCGGCGGCGCGACCTTCTTCGGACTGGCGAGCGCACTGTGCTGGCCTGCGGCGGCGCCCTCCACGAGCGGCGAAGCGCCGGCCCTGCGCTGGGCCGGTCCGACGCGGCAGGGCGCGTCATAGGTCGTTCGCAGGGTTCGAGGCGCAACGCCTGCGCCCATGATCGAATCCGAGCAGTGCGCCGGAAACACTCGAGGCCCCGGCCGTCCCGCTGGACGATGTCGGCCTGCGGGCGGAGCCTGACCGTGGACGGGCCTTACTGCGGGGCGATCAATGTTGGTGCGCAAGCTTGCCGTGAACATGCCTGAGGTGTCCGGCGAACCCGATCTACGCTTCCGCAACCGCGGCGGCCGCTGATGGGGTTCGTCGCCTTCAGGCCGCCCTCAGCGCAGGCGCCGGCGCGCGAGACGACCCCCGGCGCAGACCCTCGCCCGGTGAAGCTTGCGATGCTGCTGAGTTGTTCCTCGTTCGAGTCCTTCTTCGTCGGAGTCCAGCGGCAGAGCCGGCAAAGCTATCTCGAATCCTATCGGAACGACTGGGTCTGGTATTACGCCAAGGGCCTGATGGAAAACGGCGTTCGTCCGGTGATCTATATTCCGTCGATGTACGAGGCGGGGAAATACGAGACGGATACCGGTGTCTCGGTCCGGTTCCTGCCGATGGCGCGCTGGTACTGGCCCATGGAACGTGTGTTGATCAAGCGCCTTCTCCGAGTCAGTCGATGGTCGCTGTATGCCGACGAACGGTTCAACACGTCCGCCTTCCTGGCGCCCTTGCGCGAGGCGCTTGCCGAAGACCAGGCCGATGTCCTGTACGTTCAGGAGCACTGGAGCGGAAGGCTGGATCATCTCGTCCATAGACTTGATATTCCGACAGTCAGCGCTGACCACGGCGGCCTGTCGCAAAAGGTCGTGAAAGTCCTGAAGCGTCGTGCGTTCCGCAAGGCTCGCCTGTGCTACGGCCAGACGCGCGACGAATGCGGGATCATCGAATCCTATGGCGGGCGGCCGATGCTCGCCTCGAATGGCTGCGACGTGTCGGAATTCTACCCCGACCCGACGCTGGAGCGCACCAAGACCGTGCTCACGGTGACGCGCCTCACCAACCGGCAGAAGCGCACGAGCGACCTCATCAGGGCCATGGCGATCCTGCCGTCCGACTGGACCTTGGACATTGTCGGGACCGGGCCGCACCGCGCCATGCTCCAGGACCTGGCGGAAAAGCTGGGCGTGGCGTCCCGGGTCCGGTTTCACGGCATGATCGGACGCGCCGAGGTGCGTCGGTTTCTCCGGACCTGTGGCGTGTACGCGATGCCCTCGGCGAACGAAGCCATCGCGCTGGCGGCGCTGGAGGCGATGGCCTGCGGCGCCGCCGTCGTCCTGAGCCGCATCCGGGCCTTCGAGCAGCTTGTCACCGACGGGGTGAACGGACGCCTCACGCCCGTCGGCGATGTGCCGGCGCTCGCCAAGACCATCTTGGGCGCCTGGGAGATGCGCGAGTCCCTGGGGCGGGCGGCGTCCGAGACCATCCAAGCGGATTACAATGCGAAGGTGCTCTACTCACGCTTGGCGGACTCGCTTCGTAGCATCGCCGCAGAAGGCGCCGCCGGATGATCGTGACGGACGCCGCGCCGTGTTGACCAACCGGCC
>JAQGIJ010000331.1 GCA_028291285.1 Phenylobacterium sp.
CGTCGGGCTCCGGAAGTCCCAGCTCGCCGGCGGTGACCAGCGGGAAGCGGTTCTCCAGGATCTCGGCCAGCTCGCGCGCCTTGCCCGCGTTGTGGGTGGCGACCACCAGCCGTGCGCCGGGCGCCAGTGTCAGAGCCATGGAAGCGTCTCCTTTTCGCCGCCCGGGACCATAGCGCCGGCCGCGCCTGCTGCGTTGCGAAAGTTTAATATTGTTAATCGATATTCATTTGATCGAATATCGATGCGGGCATATTGAATTACGGCATGGAAGCGATGTCGCTTCACCAACCTCGCTGCATCGCAGCAAATTGAGACGGGAGCTACCGAGATGTCCGCCAAGCTGATCGCCACCTTCAACCGCATCGCCCTGAGCTTCTTCACCGTGCTGGCGCTGGCGCCGCTTCTCACGGTCGCCGTGGGCGGCGTGATCCACTAGGCTTTACGTGGGGGTTCCCCCCGTGGGCTTCGCAAGACCCGCCCGGCCTGCAGGCCCGGGCGGGCTCGTGCGTGGAGGGGCATGGATGCGCGCTTTGGGTCCGGGTTCGGTTTCCAGCTTCCTGAAGATCATCCTGGACGTGGTCTATGTGGCGGTGCTGGTGGGTGTCGCCGTCGTCACCCTTTTGGCCTTCGCCGCCCTGCTGTTCAGCTTCAACCCCGGCCTGCTGGCCAACGTGAAGTTCTCCGACGGCGCGCGGTTCGCCGAGCACGCCCCGGTGGTGGTCGGCGGCCTGCTGGCCGCGGGCGCCTACATGGCCGGCGTGCTGGTGATCATCGGCGCGTTGCGGCGGATCTTCATGACCCTGACCGCCGGCGACCCCTTCCACCCGGAGAACGTCAACCGCCTGCGGCTGATCGGGCTGATCCTTGCGGCGCTGGAGCTCGGGCGCTACGCGGTCTGGGGGATCAGCGCCTGGCTGCCCTGGGTGCGCGACGTCAAGCCCAGCTTCAGCCTCACGTCCTGGTTTTCGGTCCTGGTGGTGTTCGTCCTGGCGGAGGTGTTCCGCGAGGGCGCCCGCCTGCGCCGCGAAGCCGAGCTGACCATCTAGCGCCGATGCCGATCCGCGTAAGCCTCGACCGGATCCTGCTCGATCGGCGCATGTCGCTGACCGAGCTCGCCGACCGGGTCGGCGTCACGATCGCCAACCTCTCGATCCTGAAGACCGGAAAAGCGCGGGCGGTGCGCTTCTCCACGCTGTCCGCGCTATGTCGCGAGCTCGACTGCCAGCCCGGCGACCTGCTGGTCTACGAGCCGGGCCCGGCCGACGCGGCGGACGACGAGGACGAGCTCGCCTGAACTAGCCCCTCCCCATAACGGGGGAGGGCGGGCGCTGCTCAGCCGCCAACCGCCGTGCGCTGAACCGCGCAGAGTTCGCCGATCCCCTTCCGGGCGAGCGAGAAGAGAGACTCGAACTCGGCTTCCGAGAAACCGCGCTTCTCGCCGGTGGCCTGGATCTCGACGATGTCGCCGCGTCCGGTCAGCACGAAGTTGGCGTCGGCCTCGGCGTTGGAGTCCTCCTCGTAGTCGAGGTCGAGCACGGGGGTCCCGGAGAAGACACCGCAGCTGATCGCCGCCACCTGGTCGAGGATCGGATCCGTCGTGATCACCCGCTCCTCCAGCAGGTAGCGCGTCGCCACGCGCAGCGCGACCCAGGCGCCGGTGATCGCCGCGGTGCGCGTGCCGCCGTCGGCCTGGATCACGTCGCAGTCGATGGAGATCTGCCGCTCGCCCAGCGCCTTGAGGTCGACGACCGCACGCAGCGAGCGGCCGATCAGGCGCTGGATCTCCTGGGTGCGGCCGGACTGCTTGCCCTGCGCCGCCTCGCGCCGGCCGCGGGTGTGGGTGGCCCGGGGCAGCATGCCGTACTCCGCCGTGACCCAGCCCTGGCCGCGCCCGCGCAGGAACGGCGGCACGCCCTCCTCCAGGCTTGCCGTGATCAGCACCTTGGTGTGGCCGAAGCTCGCCAGGCAGGAGCCCTCCGCGTAGCGGTTGACGCCGATCTCCAGGGTCACCGGCCTCAGCACGTCGACCGCGCGTTCGGATGGGCGCATGCAGGGAACTCCTTGGGTTTTCGAGGCGTCTTGCAGAGTTGTGGGCCGCGCTTATCCTAGATCGCACAGGTCCAGTCCATGGGCGCAGACAGATCGCCGCCGCATCGCAACGTGAACACGCCATTCTTCGCCCGTGGGCCCTCGCTGGCCGAGCTCGACGAACGGGCCAGGGAGATCTTTCGGCGCATCGTCGAGAGCTATCTCGACACCGGTGAGCCGGTGGGCTCCCGCACCCTGTCGAAGACCGGGCTCTCGCTCTCCCCCGCCTCGATCCGCAACACCATGCAGGATCTGACCCAGCTGGGCCTCCTGGGCGCGCCGCACGTCAGCGCTGGGCGGCTGCCGACGCACGCCGGCTTGCGGCTGTTCGTCGACGGCCTGCTGGAGGTGGGCGACGTGGCGGAGGAGGAGCGGCGCTCCATCGAGGCCCGCCTGCGCGCGCACGGCCGCAACTACGAGGACGCGCTGAACGAGGCGAGCAACATCCTCTCCGGCCTGGCCGGCGGCGCGGCGGTGGTCGTCACGCCCACCCGCGACGCTGGCGTCAAGCACGTGGAATTCGTCGCCCTCAGCGGCGACCGGACGCTGGCCATCATGGTGTTCGAGGACGGCACGGTGGAGAACCGGCTGATCCGCCTGCCCGCCGGGGTCACGCCCTCGGCCCTGCAGGAGGCCTCCAACTTCCTCAACGCCCGCCTGCGCGGCCGCACCCTGGTGGAAGCCCGCGTCGATCTGCGCGGCGAGCTGGACCACGCCCGGCGCGAGCTCGACGTCACCGCCGCGCGCCTGGTGGAGGACGGGCTGGCGGCCTGGAGCGGCGGCGCGGCGGAGGACCGCGCCCTGATCGTCCGCGGCCGGGCCAATCTGCTGGAGTCGCGCGACGCCCTGGAGGACCTCGAGCGGGTGCGCTCGCTGTTCGAGGATCTCGAGCAGAAGGAGCAGCTGATTCAGCTGCTGGACGGGGTCCGGGAAGGGGAGGGGGTGCGCATCTTCATCGGCGCGGAGACGCGACTCTTCTCGCTTTCGGGTTCCGCCCTCGTCGCGGCCCCCTATATGACGGGTTCGCAGCGGGTGCTGGGGGCGATCGGCGTGATCGGCCCGGCCCGGCTGAACTATGCCCGGATCATCCCGTTGGTGGATTACACCGCCCGGGTCCTGGGCCAGGTCATGAACACTTAAGCAGAGACGCGAGCCAGAGCCCATATGTCCGAAGACAAGACGCCTCCGCCGGAAACCGAAGTCCCGGCCGCGGAGGCCGGCGGCGACACCTATGACGCCCTGCGCGCGGAGACCGCGGCGCTGAAGGAGCAGGTGCTGCGCTATGCCGCGGACGCCGAGAACACGCGGCGCCGCGCCGAGCGCGAGGCCAACGACGCGCGCGCCTACGCCATCCAGAAGTTCGCCCGCGACCTCCTGGGCGTGGCCGACAACCTCGCCCGCGCGCTCGCCGCCCAGCCGGCGGATACCGGCGACAGCGCGGTGAAGAACTTTGTGGTCGGCGTCGAGATGACCGAGAAGGAGCTGTTGGGCGCCTTCGAGCGCAACGGCCTGAAGAAGATCGACCCGGCGCGCGGCGAGAAGTTCGATCCGCACAAGCACCAGGCGATGATGGAGCAGCCCGGCTCGGACGTGACGCCCGGCGCGGTGATGCAGGTCCTGCAGCCCGGCTACGAGCTGCTCGGCCGGCTGGTGCGGCCCGCCATGGTGGTGGTCGCGGCCAAGGTGGCGGGCGCCCAAGGCGACGGCGGGTCGAACCCCTACGCCGCCAACGACGACGGCGGCCAGCCGGGCGGCGGGTCGATCGACACCCGAGCTTAAGCTCCCCCTCTTTCCCGCCCTGCGAATTTGGCTAATGTCGCAAGTCCCCTCCAGTCGGGGGGCGCGGGGGCGCTGATTCGCGCCGCCTGCGCATGGGTGAGCGGGACCAGGGCATGAAGCTGACAATCGAACGGGCGGCGCTCCTGAAGGCGCTGGGGCACGTGCAGAGCGCCGTCGAGCGCCGCAACACCATCCCGATCCTCTCGAACGTGCTGCTCTCGGCCGAGCGCGACCGGCTGAGCTTTTCGGCCACCGACCTCGACATGGAGATCATCGACGAGGCCTTCGCCCAGGTCGACCAGCCGGGACAGATCACCGCACCCGCCCACACCCTCTACGAGATCGTCCGCAAGCTGCCGGACGGCGCCGACGTGTCGCTCACCTTCACCGGCGAGGATCCGCGGCTGGTGGTCCAGGCCGGCCGCTCGCGCTTCAGCCTGCCGGTGCTGCCGGCCGGCGACTTCCCGGTGATGTCCTCCGAAGGGCTCACCGGGCGGCTGTCGGTCGACGCCAACGACCTGATCCGGCTGATCGACAAGACGCGGTTCGCCATCTCGGCGGAGGAGACCCGCTATTATCTGAACGGCATGTACCTGCACACCGTCAACGACAACGGCGTGCAGAAGCTCCGCGCCGTGGCCACCGACGGCAGCCGGCTGGCGCTTGCCGAGATGTTGGCCCCCGAAGGCGCCGTCGGCCTGCCGGGCGTGATCGTGCCGCGCAAGACCGTGAGCGAGGCCAGGCGTCTGCTCGACGACGCCGGCGAGACCGTGGAGCTGGCGCTGTCGCCGCAGAAGGTGCGCTTCGAGCTGAACGGCGCGGCGCTCACCTCAAAGGTGATCGACGGCAACTTCCCCGACTATGCGCGCGTCATCCCGAAGGACAACAACCGCATCGTCCGCGTGGACGCCAAGCTGTTCGCCCAGGCCGTCGACCGCGTCGCCACCATCTCGGCGGAGAAGAGCCGCTCGGTGCGGATGGCGATCGAGGGCGGCCGGGCGGTGCTGACGGTCCGCAACATGGAGGCCGGCCAGGCGGTCGAGGAACTGGAGATCGACTACGAGGGCGATCCCTTCGAGCTCTCCTTCAACGCCCGCTACCTGATGGACATCACCGACCAGATCTCGGGCGAGATGGCCGAGCTGCGCTTCGGCGGGCCGAACGATCCCGCGCTGGTGCTCGATCCCGGCGACGCTGACGTGCAGTACATCCTGATGCCGCTCAGGGTCTGAGGCGGCCCTCAGGCGGAACGGCTGATCTGTGAGCGCATTCGGAGGTGGCTGGCATGCGCCAGCCACGCCGAATGAAGGGAGCGCAGATAATGTTTGCAGCCATAGCTGGGGTCTTGCTGGTCTTGTGGCTGTTGGGCTTCCTGGCCTTTCACGTGACCAGCGCCGTGATCCACCTGCTGCTGCTTGTGGCAGTGGTGTTGATCGTCCTGCACTTCCTCCGGGGCCGCCGGACCACCTGAGCGGAGCGGCGGGAGGCTCAGTCCTGGGAGGAGCCGTCGTCGGCGCCGGTCGGGCGGTCCGCCGGCGCGGCGTCGCCTTCACGCGACTCGCGCTTGGCGGCGGCTTTCGCCGCGGCCTTGTTCGCCTTCTGGCGCTCCCGCTCGGAGCGCTCGAACTGGTAGTTGGGCTTGCGCGCCATGGGTCTGGACTCCGTCCCGGTCGCCAGCGGCGCCGGCGCCGAGGCTATTTGCGGGCCTTGCGGGCGGCGTAGCGTTCGTCGCGCTTGGCCTTGGCCTCGGCCTTGGTGAGCGCCTTGCGCTCCTTGCGCTCGCCGCGCTTGGCGTCGAGGGCTGCGGCGGCGAGCTGTTCTTCGGCCTCGCGCGCATTGGTGACGGCGTCGGCCGCCGCTTGTTTCTTGGCGGCCTTGGCCTGAGCCCGCTGTTCGCGGACACGCTCGAGTTCGGCCGCTTTCTGGGCGGCGCGCTCGGCGAAGTGCGGATCTGTGACCGTGGGTTTCGGCCGGAAGCCGGCGAGCCGCGCCTTGCGCGCCTCGGCCGCGGCGCTGAGCCGTTCGGCGAACCCGGTCTTCTGGGTTTCGTTCATGGGCGCTCTTCGGGTTGCGGCTCCGACGCGCGGAAGGCGGCGGCGCAGATCGCTTCCAGGTGGCCGCGGATCGAGCGAGCCGCGAGCAGGGCGTCGACCGCGCGGCAGCCGTCGGCCTTCAGCCGCAGCTTCAGCCCGGCTACGTCCCGGTACTGCCCGGAGCGGGCCAGAAGATAGGCGCGTTCAACGGTGGACTGCGTCATGCTACTAACCGGCGTCGCCCGGACGGAGCGGAAGGGCCATGGCCGATCCGTCCGCCCGGGCGATCAGCGCGTCAGGCGGCTTGCAGCTGCGCGGCGGACATCTTGCCGCTGCGCTGGTCGCGTTCCACTTCGAAGGCCAGCTTCTGGCCCTCGTGGATCGAGCCGAGGCTCGAGCGCTCGACGGCCGAGATGTGGACGAAAACGTCCGGGCCGCCGGCGTCAGGTTGAATGAAGCCGAAGCCCTTCGTGGGGTTGAACCACTTTACGACACCAGTCGCCATAGTTGTCACCTTTCAGGTGTATGTGTGTCTGCAAGGCCCGGATGGACCCTGGATCAAATTGTCGGAGCGGGTCGAGGTAGGCTCGGGCTCGATCCGAAGAACAAGCGTGGAGAGCAACCGAACCGAAGACGATATTCGATCACCTCTTATAGCCCGTTTCGCGCCCGAAGGCCAGAGAATTCGGTCATCTTGTTCGGGGCCGACCGTCAGCGGCGTTTGCCAAGCTCCGCAGCAATGTCCTTCGTCAGGCGGCCCACCTTGCGGTGGGCGGCGGTGATCTGGTCGCGCGTGACGCCCCAGCGCTTCATCCAATATTCCACGGCCTTGCGCTCGGTGAGGTCGAGCCGCTCCTTGTCGATGAAGCCACGCTTGTCCTTCAGGCCGGCCATTTCGCCGTCAGCTCAACGCGTGCTGCGGCGGTCGTTGAGCACGGGCTTGCGCGGCGCTGTCGCCGCGGCCGTCGAGCGCGGATCGTTCACGCCGCGGGTCTCGGACGGGCGCGTCGGGGTCGGGAAGCTTTTCATGCGGGAGGCCTTTCTCGGCCGTGAGCCGCTCGCGCGGCGAGGCGGCAAGTCTAGCACGCCGGGCCTGCGCGGCGCACCTCGCTTGGGGCGCCGGCTCAGTGCCCGCGCGAGCCTTCGTAGACGCCCGGCGCCAGGCGCTCGTCCTCGACCCCTTCGCCGGCGTCCGCGGCGAGCACGAAGCGGCGGTCGCAGTAGGGGCACTCGACGAAGGCGGCCTCGCCCATCTCCAGCCAGACCCGCGGGTGGCCGAGCGCGCCGCCGACGCCGTCGCAGGCGATCCGGCCGGAGCGCACTACGATGGTCTCCGGCGCCGGCAGGTCGGGCGTCAGCGCAGGGCGCGCCGGCGCCGGCTCCGGCCGGGCTTGCGCTTCTGCGCCCTTGTTGCGAACTCGCCGAGCCATGACCTTGCCCTCTGCTGCCGCGCGCCCGCTTGGCGCGGGGCCGGCGCGCGCCTAGGTATGCGACCGCAGCTTTCGCCGTCAATCGGACGGAACGCCGAACCGGAGCGCCATGGACCTTCCTGATCACGCCATCGAGGCGCGCGGCCTGACCAAGACCTACGCCGCGACCAAGACGACGCCGCAGATGCAGGCGCTGCGCGGCATCGACCTGGTGATCCCGCGAGGCTCGATCTTCGGCCTGCTGGGTCCGAACGGGGCGGGGAAGTCGACCTTCATCAACATCCTGGCCGGGCTCTGCAAGAAGACCTCGGGCAAGGTGACCATCTGGGGCCGCGACATCGACGAGCGGCCGAGGGACGCCCGCGCCGCCATCGGCGTCGTGCCGCAGGAGATCGCCGCCGACCCCTTCTTCACGCCGCGGGAGTCGCTGGAGGTGGCCGCGGGCATGTACGCCGTACCCGCCGCCGAGCGCCGGACCATGGAGCTGCTCACCGCGCTCGGCCTCGCCGACAAGGCCAACGCCTATGTGCGCCAGCTCTCCGGCGGGATGAAGCGCCGGCTGATGGTCGCCAAGGCCATGGTGCACAATCCGCCGGTGCTGATCCTCGACGAGCCCACCGCCGGCGTCGACGTGGAGCTGCGCCGCCAGCTCTGGGCCTATGTGCTGGAGCTGAACGCCAAGGGGGTGACCATCGTGCTCACCACCCACTACCTGGAAGAGGCCCAGGAGCTCTGCGACCAGATCGCCATCATCAACCGCGGCGAGGTGGTGGTCTGCGAGCCCACGACGACCCTGCTCAGCCGCCTGGACACCCGCCACGTGCTGGTGACGCCGGAAGAGCCGATGACCGCCGCCCCCGCCCTGCCCGGCTTCGAGACAAGGCCCACCAAGACCGGCGGCTTCTCCGTCAGCTACCGTACGGGCCAGTCGAGCGTCGAACAGGTGCTGGCGGCGATCCGCGCCGCCGGCCTGCACATCAAGGACATCTCCACCGAGGACCCGGACCTCGAGGACGTCTTCGTGTCCCTGACCTCGGAGGCCGCGCCGGCGGCGTAAGATCCTCCCCGTCGGCGGAGCATCTATTTCCACAACCGCCCGATTTCGGGCCAGCGGTAGCTGACCTCCCAGACCGGCGCGCCGCCGGGGCCGTGCTCCTGGCGCGGCGGATCGGCGCGGCCGCCCAGGTGCTCGTAGAAGCTGCGGGCGCGGAGATTGTCGCGCAGCACCGAGATCAGCAGCGAACCTGCGCCCTGGGCCGCCAGCGCCCGGGCGGCGCCGGTGAGCAGGCGCTTGCCGACGCCGCGGCCCTGCGCCGCGCGCAGGACGTAAAGGGTGGCGACCTCCGCCTCGCCCTCGACGCCCGACCGCGAGGGGCCGCCCGCGACATAGCCGAAGACGCCGTAGGGGTTGGCGGCGGCCAGGACCACGTCGTTCGCGCCCGGCAGGGTCAACTCGCGGCGGAAGCGCCGGGCGTAGCCGGGCTCGCTCATCCGGGCCAGGAAGGCCTCGGGCAGCAGCCCGCGGTAGCTCTCGCGCCAGGCGGTCACGTGGACGCGCGCCAACGCCTCGGCGTCGGCTGGACCCGCCGGGACGATCACGTACGAAAAGGACGCTCCAGGCGGCTGCGTCATCTACCCACAGCTTGGCGCCGTTCGCGCATCGTTCAAGGGGCTGACGGGAGCGAAGCCTGACGATAGCTTCACGCGCTCCATGAACGCGCCCGCCCCCTCAGCCGAGACCCAGACCGCCGCCGGCGCCTCGCCGGTCATGGCGCAGTTCTTCGAGGCCAAGGCCCGCCAGCCGGACGCCCTGGTGTTCTTCCGCATGGGCGACTTCTACGAGCTCTTCTTCGAGGACGCGCAGAAGGCGGCCGCGGCGCTCGGCATCACGCTCACCGCCCGCGGCCAGCACGGCGGCGAGCCGATCCCCATGGCCGGGGTGCCGGCGCACGCGGCGGAGGCCTATCTCGCCAAGCTGATCCGCGCCGGCTTCAAGGTCGCGGTCTGCGAGCAGATGGAAGACCCGGCGGAGGCCCGCAAGCGCGGCTCGAAGTCGGTGGTCCGGCGCGACGTGGTGCGGGTGGTGACGCCGGGCACGCTGACCGAGGACGGCCTGTTGGACGCCCGCGGAGCCAACCGGCTGGCCGCCGTGGCGGTGCGCTCGGGCGCCGCAGCGGTGGCCAGCGTCGAGCTCTCCACCGGCGAGGTGGAGTGCCTCGCTGTCGGCGTGAGCGGGCTGGCCTCGGCGCTGGCCGCGCTCGGCCCCTCTGAGATCCTGGTCCCCGACCGGCTGTTCGCCGACGAGGCGGTGAGCGCCGCCCTGAAGGCCGCCGGCGGGTTCGTCCAGCCGCTGCCGCAGGCGTTGGCCGAGCCCGCGGCCTCGGAAGCCCGGCTGAAGCGGCTGTATGGCGTCGACACCCTCGACGGCTTTGGCGCGCTGACCGGGGCCGAGGTGTCCGCGCTCGGCCTGATCGCCGCGCACCTGGAGACCACCCAGGGCGGCAGGCTGCCGGCGCTCTCGGCCCCGCGCCGCGCCGGCGAGGCCGACGTCATGGCGATCGATCCGGCCACGCGCGCCAGCCTGGAGATCGAGAAGGCCACCAGCGGCGCCCGCGACGGCTCGCTGCTCGCCGCCATCGACCGAACGGTGACCGCGCCCGGCGCGCGGCTGCTGGCCGCAAGGCTGGCCCGCCCGCTGCTCGACCCGGCCGCCATCGATGCGCGGCTGGATGCGGTGGCCTGGTTTTGCGAGCACCGGGCGCAGCGCCAGCGCCTGCGCGAGCAGCTGAAGGGCCTGGGCGACATGGCCCGCGCGCTCTCCCGCCTGGCGCTCGGCCGCGGCGGCCCGCGCGACCTCGGCGCCCTGCGCGACGGCCTCTGCGCGGCGGAGGGGATCGTCGCCCTCTTCGCCTCGACCCACGATCCGCTGGTCGAGCCGCCGGTGGAGATCGCCACCGCGTTGGGCGCGCTCAATCCCGACCTGCACCCCGAGCTGCTGGCGTTCCGCGACCTGCTCGCCGGCGGCCTGGGCGCGGAGCTGCCCGCGCTCGCCCGCGACGGCGGCTTCGTCGCCGAGGGCGTGCGGCCGGAGCTCGACCAGGCCCGCAGCCTGCGCGACGACAGCCGCCGGGTCGTCGCCCAGCTGGAGGCGCGGCTCGCCGGCGAGAGCGGCGTCGCGCTGAAGATCCGCCACAACGCGGTGCTGGGCTATTTCGTCGAGACCACCGCCAAGGCGGCCGAGCCGCTGATGACGCCGCCGCTGAACGCGACCTTCATCCATCGCCAAACGCTGGCCAATCAGGTGCGCTTCACCACCGTCGAGCTCGCCGAGCTGGACGCCAAGATCGCCCAGGCCGCGGAGCGGGCGCTGGCCATCGAGGTGGACACCTTCGAGGCCTGGCGCGCCGCCGCCGTCGAGGTCGCCGCCGCGATTCAGGCCGCCGCCGAAGCCGCCGCCCGCCTCGACGTGGCCGCGGGGCTCGCCGAATGGGCCGAGGACGCCGGCGCGGTCCGCCCGATCGTCGACCGCTCCACCGCCTTCGAGGCCGAGCAGGCGCGCCACCCGGTGGTGGAGGCGGCCGTGCGCCGGGCCGGGCAGGCCTTCACGCCCAACGACTGCCGGCTGGACGGCGCGGGGGCCGGTGGCCCCAGGCTCGCCGTCGTGACCGGCCCGAACATGGCCGGCAAGTCGACCTTCCTGCGCCAGAACGCGCTGCTGGCGGTGCTCGCCCAGGCGGGCTGCTTCGTGCCGGCCGCGCGGCTGCGGCTCGGCGTCGTCGACCGCCTGTTCAGCCGCGTGGGCGCCGGCGACGACCTGGCCCGCGGCCGCTCGACCTTCATGCTGGAGATGGTCGAGACGGCCGCCATCCTGACCCAGGCGACGCCGCGCTCCCTGGTCATCCTCGACGAGATCGGCCGCGGCACCGCGACCTACGACGGCCTGGCCATC
>JAQGIJ010000354.1 GCA_028291285.1 Phenylobacterium sp.
CGAAGTTGTCGAGGAAGGCCTCGGAGAAGAGGCCGGCCTTCTGCACGTCGAACTTCCGGTTCACCATCAGGTCCAGCATCACCACCTGCTGCGCCTGGACCCGGTCGCCGGAGCAGGACATCACCGCGGCCGAGGCCACGGTTTCCGCCGCCTGCCGGGACGTCTCGAGCTTGCGGCCCTCGCCGATGATGCAGGAGGCATAGGCCTGCAGGCCGAGGTCCCTCGCCTCCGTCGCGTCCGCCCCGGACCCGGTCTCGGCGGCGGCTGGCAGGGCGGCGGCGCACGCGGCGAGCCCGAGGCCGATGGCGATCAACACGCGCTTCATGAGTGCACCCCTTCCCGTTCGGTCCGATCACGGTCCGCAATCGGGGTTATCTTAAGGTAACCGAGCGTGCTGAATCGCGCTCTTGGACATCATGCCGCGCGACCGCGGCGGTGATCGCCGGAGGAAGCGAACCGCGGCCGCGTCGCCATCGACCGTCTTGTGCTGCAAGATGGCGCCAGGAGGCCGAGCCGCCATGACCGAAATGCCACTCCATCCCGCACAGCTGTTTCACATCGGCGTGGTCGCCGAGGACATCGACAAGGCCATGGCCGAGATGAGCCAGGCGCTCGGCCTCACCTGGAAGGGCGGCAAGCCGGAGACGATGAACCTCTGCATCTTCGGCGAGGAGCGCCGGGTGGAGATGCGCATCGCCCACTCCGTCCAGGGGCCGCCCCACGTCGAGCTGATCCAGGCCATCCCGGACAGCCCCTGGGCGACCCCCACGGCGGTGGGCGCGCACCACCTCTGCTACTGGTCGGACCGGCCGCAGGAGGCCATCGCGGCGCTGAAGGCCGCCGGCGCGACGCGGGCGCTGGGCAAGCCGGACGCGGCCTCCGGCTACTTCAGGACCCCGAGCGGCATGTACGTGGAGGTGATCGGGCCGGAGCTGCACGCCCAGCTCTCGGGCTGGATCCGCGGCGAGCTCACCCGCTGGCGTCCGTCGTCGCCTGCGGCGGCATAGGAGACGACATGGACAACAGCCAGCTGAAGGCCGTCTGGGACGGCTATCTCGACAGCCTCAAGGCCGCCGGCGAGCAGCTCTTCCGGCCGACCACGCCCACCGACGAGGTCACCCAGGCCGAGGGGCTGCGCCATCTCGCGCGGCTCGTGCGGCTGGGGCTGATGAGCGCGGTGGAATTCGCCGATCCGGACTTCCCGGTGCTGGCCCGCTACGTCGACGAGGTCACCAAGTTCGGCTGCGACAACCCCGACACCATCTACCAGCGCGCCCTGCTCAACCCGGCCCGCGAGTACAAGATCACCGGCGTGCGGGGCACGATCGACTACCTGAGCTTCATCACCGCCAAGCCCGGCGAGCAGGGCCGCTCGCAGCAGGTCGCCCACCTGGACACCAAGGGGCTGAAGGTGCGCCCGGACGGCCGCTTCGAGATCCATCTGTCGCCCGAGCCCAAGGGCGAAAACTGGCTGGCCATGGATGCCGAGACCCGCTCGGTCTCGGTGCGCCAGACCTACCTCGACCGCAGCCTCGAGGTCCCGGCGCAACTCAGCATCCAGGCCGCCGGCGAGCCGCTGACGCCGCCGCCGCTGACACTGGAGAAGATCCGCGGCCAGCTTGAGGCGGCGCGCGGCTTCACCCTCTATTGCGCCAGCCTGTTCACCGACTGGACGGAGAGCTACCTCGCCCACCCCAACGCCCTGCCGCCGGCCGACCAGGAGGCCTGCCTGCGCGCCGGCGGCGACCCCAACATCTACTTCTACCGCTCGTTCTGGCGGCTCGGCCCCGAGGAGGCGTTGGTGGTGCGGATCCCCCGCATCCCGGCGTGCGACACCTGGAACCTGCAGGTCGACAACTACTGGCAGGAGTCGATGGACTACCGGTACTTCAAGAGCAACGTGAACAAGCACACCGCCCAGGGCGACCCCGACGGCGGCGTCACCATCGTCGTCGCCCACCGCGATCCCGGCCATCCCAACTGGCTGAGCACGGCGGGGCACACGTGCGGCCACTTCGCCATGCGCTGGATCCGCGCCGCCGAGCACGTCGATCCGGTGACCCGCCTGGTGCGATTCTCCGAAATCCAGGGCGGGACGGGCGAGGGGCTCGCGCCGTCGCGCGACCTGGAGGACGACGGGGTCACCGGCCGCCAGACGTGAGCAAGGCGTCCAGACCGGCGCCAGGCGTCCGCGCCTGGAGCTGAACCTCAGCCGGCGCTTGCGTCTTCCGGCTGCCGCAGGATGCGGCGCGGCATGGTCATGGGATTGTCCGCGGTGACTTGGCCGACGTGCGAGGACCACAGGAACTTCAGGCGCAGGTGCTGGATGCGCCACTCGCCAGCCACCCGGCGATAGATCTCGTCGTAAATGCCGACGATCTGCAGCGGATTGACGTCCTTCTCGCGCAAGGAGCAGTCGAGCAGGTACCAGGTCCCCGTCGCTTCGTCGCCGTTGACGAAGATCCGCGGGTTGGTGACCGCGTGCACGGCTGTGAACTGCTCGCCGTGGCGATAGGCGCGGCCGTAGCCCTTGCGGATCGCGTCCTGGCCCTCCATCCGCCCCCAGGGGCCGACGTCGACGACTCCGTCTTCGGTAAACAGGTCGGCCAGCTTGTCAGGTTGGGATGTCTCCAGGCACCAGGCAAAGCTGTAACGCAGCTGCTTGATGGCCTCGATGTCGAGCAGGGTCTGCAGGTCCATTGGTCTTCCTCCCGGGTCCATCGTCAGGTCGTGGGGATTATTTCGCAATCTCCAGGGCCTGCTCAGCCGGTGAGGCCGATCAGGTTGGCGACGTTGGTGCGCATGATCAGCCGAGTGTCGGCGTCGCTCACGTGATCGATCAGCTTGTCGGCGAACTTCAGCGGCTCGTCCAAGCCCTCCGGATGCGGCCAATCGGAGCCGAACATCACGCGATCCTTGCCGACGAGCTCGGCGATCTCGAGCGGATCATCCTCGAAGAAGGGGCAGTAGTAGAAATTGCTCTTCAGGAAGTCCGACGGCCGGCCCTCGAACGGCCCGCCTAGGCCCGCCTGGCCCCGGGTCAGGAAAGCAATCTTGTCCAGCCGCTTCATCAGCGGCGCCACCCAGCCCACCCCATTTTCGACGCTGAGGATCTTCAGCTTCGGAAGGCGCACGAAGAGGTTGTTGAGGATCAGGTTGGCGAAGGTATCCTCGGTCGCTGTGCCGGCGATGTAGTTGTTGAACGGCGAGGTGTACTGCAGCGGTGGACGCGGATGCTCGCCCCACAGCGCGCCGACCAGTTCGTGGTAGCCGGCGTCGCCGGTATGGAAAGCCACGGGGATGTCGGCCTCCTGCACGAGGCCCCAGAAGCGGTCGCGCTTGGGGTCGGCCGGGCTCTCGCCGTAGAGGGGGCCGCGCTTGACGTGCAGGACCTTCGCGCCGGCGCGCAGTACGCGCTCGGTCTCCTCCACCGCCTGGTCGACGTCGACGAGGGAGATCATCGGCGCCGCGTAGATCCGTCCGTCGTGGCCGAAGCCCCAGTCTTCCTCGAGCCAACGGTTGAAGGCGCGCAGGTTGGCGTAGAGGACGTCGACGTCGTCGTGGATCTCATGTTCGACCGCCACGCCCACGCTGGGAAACAGCAGGGTGGCCTCGACGCCCTGCTCATCCAGCAGCTCGAGCCGGGCTTTCTTCTGCATCATGGGCGGCACATCGTGAGCGTTGATGACGTCGGTCTGATGCCAACCGCCCGGATCTTCGTCGTTGTGGATCCCGAGGAAGACGCCCGCCCGGCTGCCGGGCGTGCCCGTGTAGTCGGACTGGGTGACCTTCATCATCCCGGCCTTCTTGTCGCCGTAGTAGATGCGCCCCAG
>JAQGIJ010000362.1 GCA_028291285.1 Phenylobacterium sp.
ACGTGATCGAGGCCGTCTCCGAGGCGCCGCGGCACCCCAACGCGCTCTGCCCCACCGCCGGCCTCAGGCTGTCCGAGATCGTCGGCATGCCGCTGAACGCCGCCTCCGCCGCCGTGATGGAGGTCACTGACGCGCGCCAGCAGTGCACCCACCAGATCGACCTGGCGGGCCTGGCGGTGGCCGCGCTCGCCCAGCGGAGGCCGCACCGGATCTACCAGGTCGAGGTCCCCGACCGGGTCGACGGCCGCACCACCGCCACCCTGAAGCGCGATGGCGAGCTGTTCCTTCAGTGGGAGCTGCAGGGGCCGAAGATCATCGCGCCGGAGCCCTATGCCGGCCGCGATATCGGCACCGGCTTCACCGGCTTTGCCCGCGGCCTGCCGCTGGACGAGGCCGAGGCCGCCCTGGTGCTGCGCCGCGCCGTCTTCATTTCGGGCGGACGGATGATCGACCTCGACGCGCCCGGCCGCACCACCGGGCCGATGGGCGGCTGCTGGGTCTGGCAGCCCGAGCGCGCCGCGCTCGCCACCCGGATCGTCGGCTCCACCCGCGACTTTACCGGCCGCGCCGACGAGCTGGCGCGGGACGACCAGGCCTGGCTGGCGTTTGCGGAAGAGATCCTCCCCTGAGTGGGAGCTAGAGCTGCCGCTCGCCCGCGACTTCGTAGGCCTTGATGTCGCGGTCGTAGAGGCCGAAGCCGGCGCGGACCTGCTGCCAGGCCTTCATGTGCGCGCTGGCGAAATGGCCGTCGAGGGCGGCCTGGTCACGCCAGACTTCGAACACCCGGATCAAGCCGGGCTCCAGCACGTCCTCGGCATAGGCATAGACGAGGCAGCCGTCCTCGGCGCGGGTAGCGCTCACCACCACCGCCATGTGCGGCTTCAGGCCGGCGAGGTTCTCCGGCGGCAGGCGGAAGTGGCCGGCGACGACGACGCTCACGCCCGCTCCAGCCACGGCTGGTCCAGCGCGCGCTTCATCTCGTAAACGTCGATCGCACTCGCCCGCTGCAGGGTCTCGCCGATCGCATCGAGGCCCTTCAGCATCTTCTCCTTGCGCTGCGGATCGATCTCGAAGCGGAAGCTCTGGCCGGACGGCGCGGTCACCGTCTGGCTGGCGAGGTCGACGCTCATGACGTGGTTGCCGCCCTTGGCCTCCTCCATCAGCGCCTGCACCTCGTCGGCCTTCAGCACCACCGGCAGCAGGCCGTTCTGGAAGCAGTTGTTGTAGAAGATGTCGGCGAAGCTCGTAGAGACCACGCAGCGGATGCCGAAATCCATCAGCGCCCAGGGCGCGTGCTCGCGGCTGGAGCCGCAGCCGAAATTATCGCCGGCAACCAGCACGCCCGCGCCTTTGTACTCCGGCCGGTTCAGGATGAAATCCGGCTTCGCCTGGCCATGCTCGTCGAAGCGGAAGTCGTAGAACAGGCCGCGGCCCAGGCCCTCGCGCTCCACCGTCTTGAGGAACTGCGCGGGGATGATCTGGTCGGTGTCGACGTTGGCCATCGGCAGGGGCGCAGCCTTGGCGTCGAGGCGGGTGAAGGCTTGCATCAGATGAAGTCCCGGACGTCGGCGATGTGGCCGGCGATCGCCGCCGCGGCGGCCATGGGCGGGCTCATCAGGTGGGTGCGTCCGCCGCGGCCCTGGCGACCCTCGAAGTTGCGGTTGGAGGTCGACGCGCTGCGCTGGCCGGGCGCCAGGCGGTCGGGGTTCATGCCCAGGCACATCGAGCAGCCCGGCTCGCGCCATTCGAAGCCCGCGGCGGTGAAGATGGCGTCGAGCCCCTCGTCCTCCGCCTGATGCTTCACCAGTCCCGAGCCCGGCACCACCATGGCCCGCACGCCCGGGGCGACCTTGCGGCCCGCTTCAAGAGCTTTGGCCACCACCTTGGCGGCCGCCCGCAGGTCCTCGATCCGGCTGTTGGTGCACGAGCCGATGAACACCACGTCGATCTTCGCCTCGGTGATCGGCTGGCCGGCGGTCAGACCCATGTAGTCCAGCGCCCGCTCCACGGCGGCCCGCTTGTCGGGGGTGGCGAAGACGGCCGGATCCGGCGCGCGCCCGGTCACTGGGATGACGTCCTCGGGGCTCGTGCCCCAGGTGACCAGCGGCGCGATCTGCGCCGCATCGATGGCGATCTCGCGATCGAACGTCGCGTCGGGATCGGAGAAGAAGGTCTTCCAATAGCTGAGCGCCATCTCCCAGGCGCCGGCCTTGGGCGCGGCCGGCCGGCCCATCAGGTAGGCGAAGGTGGTCTCGTCGGGCGCCACCAGGCCGGCGCGCGCGCCGGCCTCGATGGTCAGGTTGCACAGCGTCATGCGGCCTTCCATCGACAGCGCCCGCACCGCGGAGCCGGCGTACTCGATGACGGAGCCGGTGCCGCCGGCGGTGCCGATCTCGCGGATCACCGCCAGCGCGAAGTCCTTGGCGCCGACGCCGGGGGCCGGCTCGCCCTCGATGGTCACGCGCAGGTTCTTCGACTTCTTCTGGCGCAGGGTCTGGGTGGCCAGCACGTGCTCCACCTCGGAGGTGCCGATCCCCTGGGCCAGCGCCCCGAAGGCGCCGTGGGTCGAGGTGTGGCTGTCGCCGCAGACGATGGTCATGCCCGGCTGGGTGCGGCCCTGCTCGGGCCCGACCACGTGGACGATGCCGTTCCTGATGTCGCCCATCGGGAAGAACTCGATGCCGTTGTCGCGGACGTTGCGCTCCAGGGTCTGCAGCTGCAGGCGCGCCTCCTCGTCGGCGACGCGCTCGACGCCCAGCGCCTGGCCTTCGGTCGGCACGTTGTGGTCGGCGACCGCCAGGGTGCGGTCCGGCCGGCGCACGGGGCGATGGCTCGCGCGAAGGCCGGCGAAGGCCTGCGGCGTGGTCACCTCGTGGATCAGGTGCAGGTCGATGTAGAGGATCGCCTCGCCGTCCTGTTGGTCGACGAGGTGGGCGTCCCAGATTTTGTCGTAGAGCGTCTTAGCCGGCATGCCCTGCATCTAGGGTCTCGCCCCCGGGCGCGTCTAGTGCTGCGAGGCGGCATTTAAGCCCTCGCCCCGCGGGCGGGGAGAGGTTCGCCTACCCGGCGGCGTTTTCGGCCGGCGGGCGGTAGCGGACCAGGCCCTCCTGGGCGCAGCTGGCCACGAGCGTCCCGTCCTGGCGGTAGATGGCGCCGCGGTTGAAGCCGCGTGCGCCGGAAGCCGAGGGGCTGTCCATCTCGTAGAGGTGCCAGTCGCCGCTGTCGGTCGGGCGGTGGAACCACATGGCGTGGTCGAGGCTGGCGCTCTGGTAGCCCGGCATGTGCCAGTGGACGCCGTGCGGCCGGGCGCAGGCGCTGAGCAGGGCCATGTCCGAGCAGTAGGCGAGCGCCGCCTGGTGCAGCCGATGGTCGCCGCCCATGGAATTGCGGATGCGGAACCAGGCGCGCTGATAGGGCGGCAGCTTGGCCTCGGGCGCCTCGTGGGCGCGCGCGTCGACGAAGCGCATCTCCAGCGGACGCTGGCGCATGGGCGGCCGCTGGTCCTCCGGCAGGTCGGTCATGATCTCGGCCTCCACCTCGGCGATGTCCGGAAAGCCCTCCGGGCCCGGCGAGTCGGGCATCGGAAACTGGTGCTCGAACCCCTCCTCCGGCGCATGGAAGGAGCAGGCCATGTTGAAGATCTGCCGGCCGTTCTGCACGGCGATCACCCGGCGGGTGGTGAAGCTCTGGCCGTCGCGCGCGCGATCGACCTCGAAGACGATCGGGATCTTCGGGTCGCCCGGGCGGATGAAATAGCAGTGCAGCGAGTGGCAGAGGCGCCCGTCCACCGTTGCGTAGGCTGCGACGAGCGCCTGAGCGATCACCTGGCCGCCGAAGATGCGGCCCGTCGTGGGATCGGGGCTGCGGCCGCGGAAGAGGTTCACCTCCAGGCGCTCGAGCGTCAGGGTCTCGCGGAGGTTCATCGGCATGGCGGCCATGTTGCAGCTGCGAAACCGCGTCGCTTACGCGCCGGTCCTGGTCAGGGCAAGGCTTGACGGCGCGGCCCGCGGCGGCGCCAAGGAAGCTCATGTCCTTCGACGTCACCGTGCTGACCATGTTCCCCGAGGCCTTCCCTGGTCCGTTGGGCGTTTCGCTGATCGGCACGGCCTGGCGGGAAGCGGCTCTGTGGACGTTGGAAACGGTGGACATCCGGGGGTTTTCAAATGATAAGCGCGGCTTCCTCGACGACACCCCTGCGGGTGGCGGTCCGGGGCAGGTCATGCGGGCGGACGTCATCGCCTCTGCGCTGGACAGCGTGGAGCGGCGCGGACGGCCGCTTTTGTATATGAGCGCGCGCGGCCGGCCTCTCACCCAGGCCCGGGTGCGCGACTGGTCCAAGGCTCCCGGCCTGATCGTGCTCTGCGGTCGCTTCGAGGGCGTGGACCAGCGGGTCCTTGAGGCCCGCGGCTTTGAGGAGATCGCCGTGGGCGATGCGGTCCTGGCCGGAGGCGAGGCCGCCGCGCTCGTGACGATCGAGGCGTGCGTCAGGCTGGCGCCCGGAGTGCTCGGGTCAGCTGAGAGTTTGAGTGAAGAGAGCTTCGAGGACGGGCTCCTCGAGCATCCGCAGTATACGAGGCCGCGGACGTTCGAAGGGCGCGACATTCCCGAGGTGCTGCTGAGCGGCCACCACGCCGAGGTCGCGAAGTGGCGCCAGGCGCAGCGGGAACAGACCACGCGGGAGAAGCGGCCGGATTTGTGGGCGCAGCATCTCGCCAATCAACAGCCAAAGGGCGGGTAAAGCCCAGTAAGGATGAAGACCATGAACGTGATCGAACAGCTCCGGAAGGAAGAGGCCGACCGCCTCCTCGCCAACCGCAAGGTGCCCGAGTTCCGCCCCGGCGACACCGTACGCGTCAACGTGCGGATCAAGGAAGGCGAGCGCGAACGCGTCCAGGCCTATGAGGGCGTCTGCATCGCCCGCGGCGGCCAGGGCGTCGACGAGAGCTTCACCGTCCGCAAGATCTCCTGCGGCGAAGGCGTGGAGCGGGTGTTCCCGATCCTGTCGCCGAACATCGAATCCATCGAGGTGAAGCGCCGCGGCCTCGTGCGCCGCGCCAAGCTCTACTATCTGCGCGACCGGCGCGGGAAGTCGGCGCGCATCGCCGAGCGCCAGATGAGCACGGTGAAGGAAGTGCCGTCCGAGACGCCGGAAACCTGAGCGCTCCGACAGCTCCGAGACATGAAGCGGCGGCCGCAGCGATGCGGCCGCCGCTTTCGTTCTGAGGCTCCCCGAGGGCGATTTTAAACCAGCGAAAAGCCCCGGCGCGGGGGCGGCGCCGGGGCTCCTCTCTCACGGTGACGGGGCGTTACATCGGGGGGGCGTCATAGGGCCGCCGTCACGCCGCAATGAACGAGGGTCGCCGAGGGCGGTTCCGGGAAGGCGCCGCAAAATTCTTCGCAAGCTTGGCGGGAACCCAGGTCGCCGCATGCGGTTGTCTCCCGGCGGCTGCGGAGAGCTTCCCGATGATCGATGGTCTGGCGCTGAAGCGGCGAGGCGCCCCTGACGACCCGGGGGCCGGCGCGCTCGTCTTTTTCAGCCTGATCGCTGCGGCCGGGTTCGCGGTGGGCTGGATGACCCAGGCGCTCGGTTCGTTCTAGCGACCGCTATTCCGTCTCTTCCGGGCGGATCGCGGTGATCCGGCGCTCGGCCAAGCTGACCTGCGGCACCGCCTCGCGTGTGAACGGCAGCCACCAGCTCGCCCCCTGCGGCGGCTGGACCTCGATCAGGTCGCCGGCGCCGAAGTCCTGGACCGTGCGCACCACGCCCAGCGGCTCGCCTTCCGGCGTCACCACGGAAAGCCCGATCAAGTCCACGAGGTAGAACTCGTCCTCGTCGTCCGGCGCGGGCAGCGCCGCGCGCGAGATGTAGAGCTCAAGGCCGCGCAGCGCCTCGGCCTGCTCGCGCGTCTCGACCTCGCGGGCGCGGGCGACGACGCCGCCCTTCGCCGGGCGGGCGCTGGTCAGCGTCAGGCCCGGCGAGCCGTCCTCGCGCTTCAGGTCGCGGTATTCGAAGAGCGTCATCGGCTCGGCCGTGTAGGCCGTCAGCCGCACCTCGCCCTTGATGCCGAACGCACCGGCGACACGGGCGACCAGGATGAGGGTGTCGGTCATGGGTTCCTTCTCCCCTTGCCAAGGGGAGAAGGTCCTCTCTGCGTTCGACTTTAGCGTCTTAAGCCTGCTCTTCGCCGGCCGGCGCTTCGGCGGCAGCCGGAGCTGCCTCGGCGGCGGGGGCTTCCTCGGCGGCAGGCGCTTCGGCGACGGCGGGGACTTCCTCGGCGGCAGGCGCTTCGGCGACGGCGGGAGCTTCCTCGGCGGCCGGGGCTTCGGCGGCAGCAGGCGCTTCCTCGGCGGCGGGCGCTTCGGCGGCCGGGGCTTCCTCAGCGACGGTCGGGGCTTCGGCCTCGACGGTGGCTTCCACCGGCGCCTCTTCGGCGACCGGCTCCTCGGCCACAGGTTCTACGACGGGGGCCGCGGCGGCTTCGGCGGCCGCGGTGGCGCGGTCGGCCTCGCGCTGGGCGCGCTCAGCAGCGCGTTCCTTGGCCTTGGCGCCCGGCTCGCCCTTGTTCGGGTTGCTGCCGGCCTGCCATTGCGCCAGGCCCTGCTTGGAGAGCTCGCGCGCCACGCGGTCGGTGGGCTGGGCGCCCTTGTTCAGCCACTCCTGGATGCGCTCGACCTTCAGCGTCAGCCGGTTGGGGTCGTCCTTCTTCAGCAGCGGGTTATAGGCGCCCACCTTCTCGATGAACCGGCCGTCGCGCGGCGAATGGCTGTCGGCCACGACGATCGAATAGTAGGGCCGCTTCTTGGCGCCGCCACGGGCGAGACGGATCTTCAGCATTCTCGTAAGTCCTCGTTGATCTCAGTTATTTCTTGAAGGGGTTGAAGCCGGGCGGAAGGCCGCCGCCCAGGCCCGGCAGCTTGAGGCCGCCCAGTCCGTTTGAACCGGGGCCGCCGAGGCCGGGCAGCTTGGCCGCGGCCTCCTCGATCTGTTCGGGCGTGGGCGCCTTGCCCCCGCCCAGCGCCTTGAGCTTGGCGAGGTCCATGCCGCCGGACGCCCCGCCCGGGCCGCCCAGCATGGAAGCCATGCGCGCGAAGCCCTTGCCGCCGTCCTTGCTCATCATCTTGAAGGCGTCGGCCATCTGGCGGTGCTGCTTGAGCAGCCGGTTGACCTCGGACACCTCCACGCCGGCGCCGGCGGCGATGCGGCGCTTGCGCGAGGCCTGCAGGATGTCGGGCTTCCTGCGCTCGGTCTTGGTCATGGAGGAGATGATCGCCGCCTGGCGGTCGACCGTCTTGTCGCTGATGCCGGACTCGGCGATCTGCTTCTTGACCTTCTGCACCCCGGGCAGCAGGCCCATCAGGCCTTCCATGCCGCCCATGCGCTTCATCTGCTTGAGCTGCTCGGCCATCATGTCGAGGTCGAACTGGCCCTTGGCCAGCTTCTTGGCCATGGCCTCGGCCTTGGCCATGTCGAGATCCTGGGTGGCCTTCTCGACGAGCGCCACCACGTCGCCCTGGCCGAGGATCCGGCCGGCCACGCGGTGGGCGTCGAAGACGTCGAGGCCGTCGATCTTCTCCGAGACGCCGAGGAACTTGATCGGCAGGCCGGTGACCGCGCGCATGGAAAGCGCCGCGCCACCGCGCCCGTCGCCGTCGGCCCGGGTCAGCACCAGGCCGGTGAGCGGCAGGCGTTCGTGAAAGGCCTTGGCCGTGCGCACCGCGTCCTGGCCGGTCAGGCTGTCGGCGACCAGCAGGGTCTCCGACGGGCTGGAGATGCGGGCGATCTCGGCCGCCTCGCTCATCATCGCCTCGTCGAGCGTGGTGCGCCCGGCGGTGTCGAGGATCAGGACGTCGTAGCCCTGCAGCTTGGCCGCGGAGAGCGCACGCCGGGCGATGTCGGGCGCCGACTGGCCGAC
>JAQGIJ010000375.1 GCA_028291285.1 Phenylobacterium sp.
AGATAGAGGCGCGCCATCTCGATCGGCGCGGCGAAATTGATCTCGATCTCGTCGCGGGCGCGGTCTTCGCCCAAGGTGTAGGGGTTGAGGTAGTCGTGGGCCCGGACGATGGCCGCATTGTTCACCAGGCAGTCGAGCGGCCGGCCGCTGGCGGCTTCGATCTCCCGGAACAGGCGCTGACGGTCCGGCGCCAGCGAAACGTCGGCCTGGATCGCGTGCAGCCCTGGCTCGGCGCGGCGCGCCGTCTCGAGATCGGCTGCCGTGCGGGCGCAGATGAAGACGTCGAAATCCTCGCGCACGAGCAGGCGCGCCATGGCGAAGCCGAGCCCGACCGAGCCGCCGGTCACGAGAGCTGTCGGGCGCTGTCGCTCGTCTGTCCGAAGCCACATGATCAACTCTCCAGAGGAAATGCGCTGCGGCGCCGGTTGGCCGACCGGAAGCCCGCGGGCGGGGGGGCGTCCGGGATCAGTAAGAAAGCTCGCCCGCGTCGAGCTCCGCGCGGGAAGCGGGCGCCGCCTTGGTCCTGCCGGATGTTGCGTCCGCGATCCCGGCAAGCTCCCGGAACGCAGCCACGAGGTGGAGGATCAGGTCGTCCGGATCGTCGATCTTCGCAGCGTCGACCATCACGCCCATGTCCAGCGCGTCGGCGTTGCGGCGCGAGGTGATGTTCAGGAACCGCGCCGGCCCGACAATCGGCACCGGATAGTTCGCGGCCAGGCTGTAGCCGGCGAAGGTCAGGCGCTCCTCGGCGCCCGGCACGTTCGACAGGACCACGTTGGCCGAACCCAGGACGGCTTCCAGCAGCTCCATCGTCGCGCAGGCCGCGCGCCGGTCGCGCGCGCCAAACGGCCAGTCCCACAGATCGACCAGGTCCTCCTCGATCGCGGAGCGGGCCTTCTCGAGGGCCATGCTGTCGCGAATGCGCCTCAGCCTTTTGCCGGGATCGGGTTCGTCGGTGGCGAGCTCGGGGTAGATCGACAGCACGCGGTTGCCGTACGGCCCGTGCTCCTCGCGCCGCGTGCTGCGCACGCTGTGCGAGACGAGCGGCGCCGCCGGCAGCTGGCCGCGCTGCAGGAGGTACGACCGCAGGGCTCCCGCCGCCGTGGCGAGGAACAGGTCGTTCATCGAGGCTCCGAAGGCCTTGGCGACCGAACGGAAGGCGGCGAGATCGAAGGAGAGGGTTCTATAGTGCCGCTGGTCGGAGAACTCGGACCCGAACGCCATCTCGGGCGCCGAGCGCCGCTGATGCTCCGGAGCGGCGATGAAGTCTGCGAGCCGGGTTTGCGCCGCGGCCTTTCGCGCCGCCTCAGCCGCCTTGTCGGCTTCCTCCTGTTCGAACTTGTCGCGTGCAAGCGCGGTCCAATGATCGGGGGCGGGGACCTCCTCGTCGACCGCGGCGGCCTCGCCCACCAGATCGGCGCTGCCCAGGTCCGAAAGCGACCGGAGCAGCGACTGGAATCCGACGCCGTCCATCAGGCCATGGTGAACCTTGACGTAGAGCGCGCACCGCGGCCCGCTCACCCGGCTCAGGATGTCGATCTCGAACGGCGCCCGCGCAAGATCGAGGTGGCGCATGCCGCGCGCAGTCACGTATCGACGGAGCCCTGCCTCCGGGAGGTCTTCGAGAAACACCGGCGTATCGATCTGTTTCAGCGCCGCCGAGGCCGCCAGGGCAAACCACGCATCCGCGTCGTAATGCCCGGGCGAGGCCACCAGCCGCCGCGCCAGCACGGTGCGCGGCACGTGGCGCTCGAGGTGAGCCCTCATGCGTCCCGCGAACCCCGCCTTTTCGCCTTCCGGCACATCGAAGATCAGCAAGGCGCCGATGTTCATCGGCGACGTCGCCGTCTCGAACAGAGAGGTGTAGTGATCCGTCGGGGTCATCCGCTGCACAGCTTCCTCCCGTCTTATGTCTTTGCGTCGCGGCTGGCCGCCCGAGGCGGCGCGCGGCCAACGCCGGAGCGAAACCCGCGATCGGCCAGGGTGCTGAAACGACGTTTCAGTTCTGGATGCCTCAGGCCGCCGAGGCCGTCAACCGCATTCTCCGATGTTCAGCGGCTCAGCGCATGTGTCAGACTGGAGACCTGACCCGAATCCGGGTGTTGGAGTCTGGCCTCAAGCCTTCGCCGCCGATGACGCAGTTTTCCTGGTGAGCGCCCGCGCCGAGTCCGACATGACAACCGCCGCCGCGCTGGTGCAGGCGCCGACCGCGCCCTCAGACATCGAGGCCCGGCTGTTGCCGGTCGTGGAGAGCCTGTTGTTCGAGCACGGCTACGCCGGCTTCAACATCCGCGACGTCGCCAAGCGTGCGGAAATGGGCTCGGCGACGATCTACAAGTATTTCGGCTCGAAGGAGCTGCTCGCCCTGCGGATCTTGCGGGATCAGGACGCCAAGGTCGCCGAGGCGATCAGGCCGGTGGTGGCGGCGAGCGGTCCGGCCAAGCAGCAGTGGCGCTCGCTTTATGACGGGTTGCTGGCCTACTACGACCACGACCTGGTGGCCGCCATCGTGCAGAACGTGGCGATGCCGACCAACACCTGGTTCCTGCCCGAGAGCCGCTGGCCGGTGTCGGCCGTGCTCAACATCCTGCGAGACCTGATCGCGCGGGGACGGCGCACCGACGAGCTCGACCCCGCCGTGTCGGACAGCCAGATCCTGGCCGCCCACTACATGCACGTCGTGCGCGAGGTGCGCCTTTGGCGCTCGCGCGACATGCGCTGGCGGCTGGCCGACCGGGTCGACCAGTTCTTCCCGATCATCTGGAAGACCATCTCGACGCCGCAGACCGGACCGCGCTGACGCAGCCCAGCTTGGCTTGACATCATCGGTGATGTGGATTTACCTCGCCCGACTGAAACGCCGTTTCATGCAGTATTCAGCCGTTTGATCGAAATCCGCCCGCAGTATGTCAGGGTGGAAACATAAACTTGTCCGAGCGTCCGGAGCTATCCCGAAGCGGATTGCGCCGCCAAGGCCTGACGGACGGCGTCAACATCTCGAGTTCCGAGGTGTGTAACTCGGTGCGTGAATAAAAGCCGCGGAAACAAGCGGATTCATCTCGTCTGCAGACCATCGTCTGTAGCGAAAAAATATGAGGGGAAGGAAATGTCACAGAAAGCCCTGAGGCTGCAGGCTTGCGCGGGAACCGCCTTGACTGCGCTCATCCTGGCGGGATTCGCCACGGCCGCCGGCGCGGCGCCGGCGACCGAGACGCGCGCCGCCGAGCAGGCCGCGACGATCGGCGAAGTCGTGGTCACCGCCCGCAAGCGCTCGGAGAACCTGCAGTCGGTGCCCGTCGCGGTCACCAGCCTGTCGGGCGACCAGCTGACGCAGCAGGGCGTGCGGGAGGCCACCGACCTTGGCCGGGCCGTGCCCAGCCTGACGGCGGCCATGACCCCGATCAACGCCAACACCTCGCAGGCGACGGGCGTGGTGTTCAGCCTGCGCGGCCAGACCGCCGGCGACGTGCTGCTGACCATGAGCCAGCCGGTGGGGGTCTACGAAGACAGCGCCAACATCCCGCACCCGGACGGCCTGAACGGCGCCCTGTTCGACATCCAGCGTGTGGAAGTGCTGAAGGGGCCGCAGGGCACGCT
>JAQGIJ010000407.1 GCA_028291285.1 Phenylobacterium sp.
CGCCGCCAGATCGCCAGCACGACGATCACCCCGGCCAGCAGGATCGCCGAGGAGGTCACATAGCCCAGGCCCAGGGTGCGGTCGAAATAGTCGGAGGTGGTGGTGCCCACCGTCGTCGTGGCCACGACGCAGGCCCAGTAGAACAGCGGGTGGAAGCGCTTGGACGCGACCTGGCCGGTGAGGGTCACGACGAACAAGCCCAGGAAGATCAGGGTCGCGACCAGGTAGCCCAGGTTCAGCTGCATGGAGAGGGCGTCGCCGCCCGTCTCGCCCAGGGTGGTGGCGAGAATCTTGATGACCCAGAAGGCCAGGGTGACCTGGGGCACCTTGGAGAAGGCGTCGGCTGCGCTGTCTTGGCTGCGGATCACGGCTGGAGCTTCCCTCATTCGTGGAATGGCGCTGGGATGCTCTTAGCCGGCGCGCGTGAACGCGCGCTGACCCCGCGATGAAGGATCGTTTAGGTCCTCCGCCCAGGCCCAGCGCCGCTCAGCGACTCGTGGCCGGCTGTGGGGTCGGCCGCACGAAGGCGTCCGTATAGGTCGCAGGGAAATCCACCACGCGGTACTTGGGCGTCAGCGCGGTCATCGCCTGGAGCTCCGCACGGGCGCCCTCGACCGGCATCCGCCCGTCGGTGGCGAACATCTTCTTGTCTTCCGCCAGCACGGCCAGGAAGGCCGCGCGGTCCTTGCCCCCGGTCTTCGCAGGCAGCACGGCGGCGATGGCCGCCGCGTCGTGGCTGTTGATGAAGTCCAGCGCCCGCAGGCAGGCCTTCACCAGGTGCTGCACCGCTTCGGGGTGGGCCTGGACGTAAGCCTTGGGCATGTAGAGCGAGGTCGACGGATAGAGCGCGCCCAACGCGCTGCGCGTCCCCTCCGGCGAAGCGAGGTCGGCCAGCACGAAGGCCGCGCCCGACTGCGCATAGAAGGCCGCGTCCGGCTCGTGCGCCATGATCGCGTCGGCCTGGCCGTCGCGCAGCGCCTGGGCCATCTCCGTGCGGCTGACCGGCGCCAGCGGGATGTAGCCGCTTGGCCCGAACCCGGCGCGGGTGGCCAGCCAGTTGGTGGCCGTGGTCTTCCCGGAGTTGCCGCCGCCGGTATAGATGCGCAGGCCCTTCAGGTCGGCTGGGCTCTTCACCCGGTCGCGCAGCCTGGCCGCCACCATCAGCTTGAGGGCCGGCGTGACGGCGAGCGTCGCCACGTCCTGGGTCACCAGATGGTCGTCGGCCTGCGACATGAAGGTGTGGTGGTAGAAGGCGACCGCGCCGTCGGCGCGGCCGTCCTTCATCAGCTCCGCCGGGCTCGGGGAAGCGGGGCTGTCCACGAGGGTCACCGTCAGGCCCTCGTCCTTGAAGTAGCCGAGCTGCTGGGCCAGCAGCACCGGCAGGTTGCGGGTCTCCGCCACGCCGTCGACGGCGAGCACGATGCGCGGCTCCGCCTGCGCCGCGGCCAGGCCGCCGAACGCGAGGACGAGGCCCGCCAGCAGGGTCGCGGCGCGGGGCGACATGGCTATTTCGCCGGCTCGAAGAGGGCCGCGTAGCTCGGGATCTTCGCCTGCAGGGCGTCGCGCATGTCCATGGCGGCCTTGGTGTAGACGCGCTCGCCCTTGCTGCCGTTGGCCGTCTTGAAGGCGTAGACGATCAGGCCGATGTCCTCGCCGGACTTGTCGCGCAGCGGCTCCTGCACCACGAACCGCTTCACCGTGTCGTTGCGATGCCAGCGCGGGTCGATGAGGGTGATGCCCTTGGTGATGACATCGATGTCGTCGGGATCGTCGGGGTTGCCGATCCGCTCCGGATAGGAGCCGGCGAACATGGTGTAGACCTTGGTCATGCCGGGCGGCACGCCGTGGAAGGTGACGCTCTGCAGCTCGGGGTGCGCCGCCATGGTCTGGTCGGATAGCTTCTGGGCGTAGATCTTCCCAGCCGGCGGCGTCCAGTTCTTGGCGGCCTCGGCATAGGCCGCGGACCCGGCGGCGACGGCCAGCGCCAGCGCCACAGGCGCGGCCAGCGTTCGAAGGCAATTCATGGTCTGCTCCCTTGGGATTTTCTCGTTGGCGGGCAAAGGACGGCGTCAAGCTGAAGCCAGGGTGAAAGCCGCCTGAACGCCGGTTCAGGCGGCCGCGCCGGCTGGATCATAGATCGAGCGTGATCTGCGGGCTCGCGGCGCGCGACACGCACACCAGCATGCGATCGCCACGTTCCCGCTCCAGCGGCGAGAGCACGGCGTCGCGGTGGTCCGGCGTCCCTTCGAGCACCCGGGTCAGGCAGGTTCCGCAGACGCCCTGCTCGCAGGAGGTTTCCACGGCGACGCCGGCGCAGGCCAGCGCGGTGGCGACGCTGAGCTCCGGCGGCACGTGCACGGTCAGGCCGCTGCGCGCCAGCTTGACGTCGAAGCCGTGCCGCTCGCCGGCCCAGGCGCAGGGGTTGGCGGTGAAGTATTCGCGATGCAGCGCCGACGCCGGCCAGGCCGACGCGGCGGACTGGACCATGTCCATGAAGGCGCGCGCGCCGCAGACGTAGAGGTGGCCGCCCGGCGAGCGCTCGGCCAGCACCGCCTCCAGCACCTCGGCCTGCGCGTCCGGCTCGAGGCCATGGTGGAACCGCACCCGGCCGGCGAACTCCGGCCCGCCCAGCAGCCGGGCGAACGGCGTGTGCTCCGCCGAGCGGGTGAAGTACTCCAGCCGGAAGTCGGCGCCGGCGGCGGCCAGCGCCTGGGCCATGGCCAGGATCGGGGTGATGCCGATTCCCCGCGCCAGCAGCAGGTGGCTGGCGGCCTGCGGCTGCAGCGGGAAGTGGTTGCGCGGCTCGCTGATCTCCAGCACGTCGCCCACCTGGATCTGGTCGTGCATCGCCCGCGAGCCGCCGCGCGAGGCGGAGTCGCGACGCACGGCGATGACGTAGCGGTCGGTCTCCGCGGGCCCGTTGCACAGCGAATATTGCCGCACCACGCCGGGCGCCGGGTGGACGTCGATATGCGCGCCGGGCGTGGGCGGGGTGAGCGGTCGGCCGTCGGCGCTGACCAGCTCGAAGCTCTTCACGCCGGGGGCTTCCCGCCCGATCCGCGTCACCCGCACCCGGCGGCCGGACGGCCCGCCCGCCGGAGCGGCGTCGGCGGCCTTGGGCGCGGGCGCCGGCTTGCGCCTGCCAAAGCGCCGCCGCAGGTAGCTGCCGATCCCGGTGTAGGCGAGCACAGGGACGGATAGCGCGCCGCAGAACAGCAGGAACTGGCCGAAGACGCCGCCCACCTCGCCGGTGTGGATCGACAGCGCCCAGAAGTAGATCTTCTCCCCCAGCGCCATCTGCCGGTACGGCGTGAAGCGCAGCACCCGTCCCGAATAGGCGTCGAGGTAGAGATAGGTCCGCGCGTTGGCGTGCGGCGCGGCGGCGTCGATGATGAAGATCTCTACTGGGCTCTTCCCCTTCAGCGGCAGGTGCATCAGCGCCTCGCGCGGACGCGGCGATAGCCCCTGGACCGTGCGCCAGGCCTGCTCCATCGGGATCTTGGCGGGCTTGCGGCCGGCGCCCTTCGGCGGCGGGGCGGACTGCGGCGGGGTCTCCGGCGGCGCGCCGGTCAGCGCGTCGAGGCCCGACCTCACCCAGTCGAAGGCCTGCGGCAGCGCCGTCAGCGGGCTCACCAGCAGCAGCACCGCCGCCCAGCCGCCCAGCGTCCTGTGCAGGTCGAGCTCGAAGGCGCGGCCCTTGAGGTTGGTGTTCAGCCGCAAGCCGTCGGCCAGGCGCCGCGGCGGCCGCGGCCACCAGACCACCAGCCCGCCGATCGCAAGGCCGATGGCGAGCGCAAAGGCGCCCACGCCCATCAGCCAGCCGCCGTTCTTCACATAGACGAAGCGGTGCAGCTGCTCGAG
>JAQGIJ010000535.1 GCA_028291285.1 Phenylobacterium sp.
GGAGCGCTGGCCGCCGCCGCCGCCGCTGCGGCGCGGCCCCTTGAAGCCGGGCTTGGCGCCCGCGGGCTTCTCGGCCGAACGGGCCGCCGGGGCGCCCTCATGGCGGTGGTGGCCGGCGGCAGGCTTGGCCGCGGCGTGGTTGCGGTTGCGCTGCGGCTTGTGCTCGCCGCGGTGCGGCTGGGCCGCACGCTCAGGCTTGACGCCCGCCGGCTCGGGCATGGCCGCGGTGGCGGCGCCCAGCTGGCGGTCGTTGCGGCGGTCGAACGAGGGGATGCGCTGGCGCGTCACCTTCTCGATGTCCTTGAGCAGGCCCCGCTCGTCCTCGGCGCAGAACGCCACCGCCGAGCCGTCGGCGCCGGCCCGCGCGGTGCGGCCGATCCGGTGGACGTAGGCCTCCGGCACGTGCGGCAGCTCGAACTGGACGACGTGGCTCACCGCGTCGATGTCGATGCCGCGCGCGGCGATGTCGGTGGCGACCAGCGCGCGGACCTCGCCGGCCTTGAAGGCCGCCAGCGCGCGTTCCCGCTGGCCCTGGCTCTTGTCGCCGTGGATGGCTGCGGCGTCGACGCCCACCTGCTCCAGGCTGCGGGCCACGCGGTCGGCGCCGCGCTTGGTGCGGGTGAAGACGATGACGCGCTTGAAGCCGGCGTCGTCGAACAGCTCGGCCAGCAGGGCGCGCTTGCGCGTCTGCTCGACGAAGAGGACGCGCTGGTTGATGCGCTCCACCGTCGTGGCCGACGGGGTGACTGAGACCCTCAGCGGATCGGGGTTGAGCAACTCGGCGGCCAGCTTCTCGATCTCGCTGGGCATGGTCGCCGAGAAGAACAGGTTCTGCCGCTTGGCCGGCACGAACTTCACGATGCGCCGGATCGGCAGGATGAAGCCCATGTCCAGCATCTGGTCGGCTTCGTCGAGCACGAGGACCTCGACGCCCGTCAGGTTGATGGTCTTCTCCTGCAGATGGTCGAGCAGGCGGCCGGGGGTGGCGACGAGCACGTCGACGCCGGGCGCCATGGCCTTCATCTGGCCGCCGTACTTCACGCCGCCGAACACCACGGCCACGGAGACGCCGATGTGCTTGCCGTAGGTCTTGAAGCTCTCGCCGATCTGGGTGGCGAGCTCGCGGGTCGGCGACAGCACCAGCACCCGGCAGCTGTTGCGCGGCGCGGGCTTCCGGTTCTCGGCGAGACGGTGGAGGATGGGAAGGGCGAAGGCGGCGGTCTTGCCGGTGCCAGTCTGGGCGATGCCCTGGAGGTCGCGGCCGGCCATGACGCCGGGGATGGCCTGCGCCTGGATCGGCGTGGGCGTGCTGTAGCCTTCGTCGGCCAGCGCCTTGAGCAGCGGCTTGGCGAGGCCGAGGTCGGTGAATTGGGTCAAACTGAAGTCTTTCAGATATGCGCGCATCACGCCCAGCCGGAAGCACCGGGGGCGGGGGTCGCGGGGTCGTTGGGAAGCGCCCCGCGTGATGGGCGATCTATGAGAAAACTCTCTGCGCTCGACAGGCTGAGCCTCGGGTGAGGCCCCACGCGGCTGGAGCGCCGATAGCACCGGCGAAACCCGGTGCGCCTCCCACATGAGTTGTTCGCGCGGTGAAGTCAACCTGTGGGGGCGCGTTCGTCGCCGGCTGTGGCCTTTTGGACTCAGTTGCCTTTTGCGGTGTGGGCGGGGATGGAGCGGCATGAGCGACAAACCCCTGCTGCTGGTGGCCGCCGCGGCCCTGATCGACGCCGACGGCCGGATTCTGATCTGTCAGCGGCCGCAGGGCAAGGCGCTCGCGGGGCTGTGGGAATTCCCCGGCGGCAAGGTCGAGGCGGGCGAGACGCCGGAGGCCTGCCTGATCCGCGAGCTGGAGGAGGAGCTGGGGATCCGGGTGGCGAGCGCCTGCCTCGCCCCCTTCGTCTTCGCCAGCCATGGCTACGAGAGCTTTCACCTGCTGATGCCGCTCTACCTCTGCCGGCGCTGGGAGGGGCAGGTGACCGCGCGCGAGCACAAGGCGCTCGCCTGGGTCAAGCCAAGCCGGCTTACCGACTATCCGATGCCGCCGGCCGACGCCCCCCTGGTGGCCTGGCTCCGGGACCTGATCTGATGCGCCAGGCCGCGCGCACGCTGTCGGTGCAGACCCGCGGCTCCGGCCTGGTCGAGATCACCGGGGAAGTGGCGGGCTGGGCGGCGGAGCAGGGCATGACGACGGGGCTGCTGACGCTCTTCTGCCGGCACACCTCCGCCTCGCTGCTGATCCAGGAGAACGCCGACCCCGACGTGGCCCGCGACATCGAGGACTATTTCGCGGGTCTGGCGCCGGAGAGCGGCGCCTACCGCCACCAGGACGAAGGCCCCGACGACATGCCCGCGCACCTGCGCGCGTCGCTAACCCAGACGCTGCTGACCATCCCGCTGGTCGGCGGCCGGCTGGCGCTGGGGACCTGGCAGGGGATCTGGCTCTTCGAGCACCGCGCCCGCCCGCAGCGGCGCGAGGTCGTGCTGCACCTGATCGGGGCGTAGCCGGCCGCTTCAGCTATCCCCGTCCGTGGTTGTTTGAGCTACCGCGGCTGCTGGTTCTGCCGGCCCTGGTCGCGGTAGGCCTCCTCGACCTCGTCCTTGGTGATCTTCGAGCCCTGGTCCTGCTGGTCGAGGTTCTGCTCCTCGGTGCCGTCGCCCATCATCTCCTGGCCGGGCTTGTTGGCGTAGGGCGGGGTGTCCTTGCCGTGGCTGGCGTCCTTGTCCTGGAAGCTGCGGTCTTGGTCGGACTTGGCCATGGCGTTCTCCTTGTGGGTCGAGCAGGGCCAACCCGCCGCAGAAGCCGATGTTCCACCTCAGCGCCGGTAGCTCGTCCGCGTGACGGTCATCCGCCGGCCGGCCGGCGCGCGGGCCGCATCGGCGACGCATTGGCCGGGATCGATCATGGCGTGCTGGCCCAGGCAGTAGATGTCCTCGTACTGCGGGCCGGCGCTGGCCAGGCACTGGTAGAGGTTGAGCTTGGCGAGGCGCAGGCAGGAGCTGGTGCGCGGCTCGCTCATCAGGGCCCGCCCGCGGCCGTCCTCGCCGAGCACGCTCAGGGCCGCCAGCGCCAAGCCCTGGGCGACCACGGGGCTCGGCGCGCCGCCGCGGCGGCCACTTTCGGTGACGGCGTCTCGCAGGTGCGCCGCATCGCCCGGCTCCGGCCGGTAGCCGGCCGCGGAGATGCGCTTCACCCTCGCCAGCCGGCCGCCGGGATCGGCGACCCGGGCCTTGGACCAGCTCTGGTGCTGCACGCTGTAGGCGGCGCGTTTCACCCGCGCGCCGTTGTCGGCCAGGCCTTCGCCTTGGCGGGTCAGCGCGGCGCTGGCTCGGCCGGCCGCCGCCTGGCCGCCGGGCAGCGACAGCGCCAGGCTCGGATCGGCCGTCAGCCGCCGGGCGAGCTCGCCGCCGCGGCCCTCGCGCTGCACGCCCGCCACGAAGCCCGGCTCCTGCAGGGCGGCCATGGCGGCGTAGGCGACCATGCCGGCTTCCAGCTGGTTGGGCTCGTGGGCGGCGCCCACCTGCAGCGCCTGGCTGACCTCGCCGGCGCTGGAGAACCCCGGATCGATGCCCCGGGCCCGCCGCATGAAGCTCTCGAAGGCCATGGCCTCGGTCTCCATCCGGCCGGCTGGCTGGACTTGCGCCCGCGGCTCGATCCGAGCCTGGCGCGCCTTCGGCGGTTCGGTGGCGCAACCGGCGAGCGTCGCCGCCATGGCTGCGGCGGCGCCGAAGCCCTTGATATAGCTGGATGTCATAACTGACCCCCGACGTCAGGAGCCCCCCGAAGCGCTACCGTAGCCTACGGCCAAGCTGAGCGCCGCCGCGGCCTGTTGTCACACTTTGCGGTTGTGGAGCGGTTAAGCGACGCGGTGAAGATGCTCCCCGCGAGGGGACCTTCAGGCCGGCGTCCAGCCGGTCAGCGTCAGGATTTCGAAGGTCGCCGTCACGCGGCCGTCGGGGCCGGCGAAGCGCTCGGCGTAGATCTCCGCGGCTCGCGCCAGCAGTGCGCGCGTCAGCGGCCGGGGATGGCGATCGGCCAGCACGCTGGTCTCGCCCATTTGGCGCAGGTCCGCCAGCAGCCGCAGCGGATGTTGGTAGCTGACGGTGACGCGGTCCACGTCGGCGACCGGCTGGACGAAGCCGGCGCGCTGCAGCAGGCCCGCCGCGTCCGCCGCGTCGGCGAAGGGGGAGACGCGCGTGCCGGCGCCGCCGAGGATCTCCGCCTCCGCCGCCACCAGCGATTGGCGAAGCTCCGTCAGCGTCACCCCGCCCAGGAAGGCGCCGATGAACAGGCTGTCGGCCTTCAACGCGCGGCGGATCTGTATCAGCGCGCCGACGACGTCGTTGGTCCAGTGCAGGCCGAGCGTCGAGACCACCAGGTCCAGGCAGGCGTCGGCGAACGGCAGCCGCTCCTCATCGGCGACCAGCCGCGGGCCGCCGCGGCCGGCCAGCATGGCGGCCGAGAGGTCCGCCTCGATCAGCAGCCCGACGCGGCCGGCCGCGCCGCTCTGCGCCAGCGCCTGGCGGAAGGCGCCGGTGCGGGCGGCCAGGTCGACGGCCAGGCCGAAGTCGCGCATGATCGGCTCCAGCCGCTCGGCGACGTCCTGGGCGGCCCGGCGCTTCAGGAAGTCGGCCGCGGGGTATCCCCTGGCCGCCCGGTCCAGGCGCTTGCGGTGCAGGACGCGGTCGAACAGCTTCGGGGGCTGAGGGGTGGGGGCGGACGGCATGGGCGCGGAACATGACGGCTCTGGCGCCGGATGGAAACCGGGGCCGCGCGCGCGGGCGCTCTGGCGCGGCGCGCTGGACCTGGTCTTCCCGCGCGAGCAGCTGGACGGCGCCGATGCGATCGGCGCGCACGGGCTCGCCGCCGAGGCCTGGTCGCGCATCCACTTCCTCGACGGGCCGGTCTGCGACGGCTGCGGGGTGCCGTTCGACTACGACCCGGGCCCTGGCGCGCGCTGCGCCGGCTGCATGGCCAGGCCCCGGGCGTTCGATGCGGCGCGAGCGGCCTGCCTCTATGACGAGACCTCGCGCGATCCGATCCTGAAGCTGAAGCATGCCGATCGCACGGACCTCGCCCCGCTCTTCGCTCGCTGGCTGTCGCGCGCCGCGGCCGAGCTCATCGAGGAGGCCGAGGCGATCGCCCCCGTGCCGCTGCATCCGCTGCGCCTGCTCAGCCGGCGCTACAACCAGGCCGCCGAGGTGGCCCGGCCGCTCGCGAAGCTGGCCGGCGTGGCCTATCTGGCCGACGCGGTGGTGCGCCGGCGGGCGACCGCAACCCAGGGCGGCAAGTCCGGCTCGGGCCGGCGGCGCAACGT
>JAQGIJ010000448.1 GCA_028291285.1 Phenylobacterium sp.
CGTCTCCAGGAACAGCTTCGCCTCCAGCCTGGCCAGCGGCGCGCCGCGGCAGATGTGGATGCCGTAGCCGAAGGCGACGTGCTTGCGGACCAGCTCGGGGTCGCGGTCGAGGCTGTACTTCAGCGGATCCTCGAACACCGTCGGGTCGAGGTTGGCCGCGGCCCACAGCATCATCACCTTGGTGTCGCGCCGCAGATGCAGCGGTCCAAGGTCTGTCTCTTCGTCGTTGGTGCGGAACAGCCCCTGGACCGGCGCGTCGATGCGCAGCGCCTCCTCGATGGCAAGCGGGATCAGCTCGGGATCGGCCTTCACCTTGGCCAGCTCCTTGGGCTCCGAGAGCAGGCGGTAGAGCAGGTTGGACAGCAGGATCGAGGTCGTGGCGCTGCCCGCCGCCAGCAGGAAGTTGCAGAACCCCAGGATCTTCTCGTCGGAGAGACGCTGGCCGTTCTCGCCCGTCGTGGTCAGGAACCGGGTGACCAGGTTCTCGCCGGACTCGTATTCGCCGGTTTCGAGCTTGCGCTTACAGTCCTCCAGGTGCGCTTGGAACATCGGGTAGCTCACCGGACGCGTCAGCGCGGGATCGCGTTCCCGGAAGTCGCCGGGCTTCAGCATCAGGCCGACGCCGCGCTTGATCTCGCTCCTGAAGATTTCCGTCCGATCCCCGATGGGGATGCCGAACATCTCGAAGATCACGAACAGGGGCAGCGGCTCGGAGATCGCCTTGTGAATGTCGACCGAGCCATTGGCGATGAAGCCGTCCACCGCGGCGTCGAGCCAGGCCTGGATCTTCGGTATGAAGGACTCGAAATAGGCCTTGGAGAAGGCCTTGCCGGCCACCTTCGCCTCGAAGGTATGTTCGGGCGGATCCACGCTCACCAGGACGCCCGGGGCGTCTTCCGGCTGGTACTGCAGTCCCGGCCCGTATTTGCTGCGCCAGACCTTTGTCTGCACCAGCGCTTCCGTCAGGTGGCGATGGGATCCGACGGCGTAGTGGTCGCCCGTGTCGGAGTGCGCGAACGGGCACCCAGACGCATGCATCTCCGTGTAGAGCTGCTTGAAGTCGCTCTGGAATTCCGGGGAGTTGAAGTCGATCTCCCGGACGCCGGAGACGGGACGGGTCTTGGGCGCGGTCATGGGCTTTCCTCTGGATCCGGCGTTGGTCACAGGCAACCAAAAACTAGCACACGTGTCAATGTCTGCTGGATTCCGCGATGGCCGCCAGCCGGCGTTCGGGAGCGCTCAGGCCGGACGGTCAGGGCTCACGACGAGTCGCCCAACGGCTCGACCGTGACGGGGATGGCGGTCATCACCGGCATGGCGTTGATCGCCTCGACGCCCAGCTCGTCGTCGACGAGGAGATTGGTGGCGAGCTCGATCCCGCCCAGCGGTCCTGGCCCGCTCGCCGGTGGGCCCCAGCCATGGCTGAGGGCGACGACGCCGCGCCGAAGCTGCGGGTCGGCGCAGACCGGCGCCCGGATGCGCCGCCCGGGACCGCGCGTGACCACCACGAGGTCGCCCTGCCCCACCCCCAGCGCCGACATGTCGTCGAGGTGCATGTAGAGCGGGTTCTGCGGCAGGCGGGCGCGAACGGCGGGCGCATCGCTGAGTGTGGAGTTCATCAGGCTGCGCTGGCGCCGCACGATCAGGCGGAAGCCGCCGCGGCCCGGATCCGCGTCTCCGGCAAGCCCGCGCAGCTCCGAGGCCACATCGGAGGGCATTACGTCCAGCGGTGGGGTCGCCGGATCGCCCGCCTCGACGACCTGCGGCGGGACGTCGTGGATGCGCCCGCCCGCCGTGGCGCGAACCGCCTCGTAAGGGACCTGGGCCTTGCGGGCGAGGAGCGCGAGCAGCTCCATCCGGTCCGGCGGCCTGGCTGTGGGCAGCGCCACGCCGCCGATCTGCAAGCTTATGCCGAGCTCGGCCGCCAAGCGCCAGAAGACGTACCAGTCATCGACCAGGTCGGAGTCGCTCGGCGGCGCCACCAGCGCCGGCGTGAACTGGGCGTAGGGAGTGCGGAAGAAGCGTTCCAGGAAGCTGGTCTGGTCGGGACGTTCGTAGGGCAGCAGCGGCGGCAGCACATAGTGCGCCAGCCGCGCCGACGCCGAGAGCCGCGGATCCACCGCGACGAAGAGCTCGAGCGACCTGAGCGCCGCCACCGCCTTCACCTGATCGGGAAGCGCCACGGCCGGATTGCCGCCGACGCAGATCAGCGCCCGGATCCGGTCCTCGCCAGGGCTGAGGATCTCGTCCGCCAGCCGCGCGGACATCATCTCGCCGCGGATCGACCCCAGGCCGCCCGCGCGGCTGCGCCGGCTCGTCTCCCATTCGCGGACGCCGGCGACGGGCTGGGCTCGGCGCGGAATGCGCGGGCCCAGCACGCCTGGATTGGGGACCAGCTCCCCTTCCCTGAGAAACCGGCCGCAGACGAGGTTCAGCACCTGGATCAGGTGCTCGGCCAGGTTCGAGTGCGGGCCCATGTCAGGCCCGGTGCCGCTGCCGGCCATGCCCCGCCGGGAGTCGCGGGCGAACAGCGACGCCGCCCGCCGCAGGTGCTCCTCCTCGACGCCGGTCCGTGCGGCGACCTTCGCCGGCGTGAACGGCGCCAGCGCCACCCGCAACGGTCCGAGCGGCTGCAGATAGCGCCGGCAGAAGTCGGCGTCCTCCCACCCCTCGCCGAGGACGATGTGCAGCAGCCCCGCCATCAGGGCGGCGTCCTCCCCCGGATAGGGCTGCAGGAAGAGATCGGCCTGGCGCGCGGTCTCGCTGCCGCGTGGGTCGACGACGATCAGCTTCAGCCCCCTGGCCCTGGCGCGACGAAGCGCCCGCACCGGATCGTGGAAGCCGAACTGCGTGGG
>JAQGIJ010000457.1 GCA_028291285.1 Phenylobacterium sp.
CGCCGCCGGCGCCCTCGGTGTGATAGGCGTGGATGGTGCGGCCCTTGAAGGCGGCGATCGTGTCCTCGACGAAGCCGCTCTCGTTCAGGGTGTCGGTGTGGATCATCACCTGGACGTCGTGGTCGTCCGCGACGGAGAGACAGCAGTCGATCGCCGCCGGCGTGGTGCCCCAGTCCTCGTGCAGCTTCAGCGCGCAGGCGCCGGCGGCGACCTGCTCGACCAGCGCCTCGGGCAGGCTGGCGTTGCCCTTGCCGGCGAAGGCCAGGTTCATCGGGAACGCCTCGGCCGCCTCGATCATCCGCTGCAGGTGCCACGGGCCCGGCGTGCAGGTCGTCGCGTTAGTGCCGGTGGCGGGGCCGGTGCCGCCGCCCAGCATGCAGGTGATCCCGCTCATCAGGGCCTCTTCGATCTGCTGGGGGCAGATGAAGTGGATGTGGGCGTCCATGCCGCCGGCGGTGAGGATCTTGCCCTCGCCGGCGATGATCTCGGTCCCAGGCCCGATGATGATGTCGACGCCGGCCTGGGTGTCCGGATTGCCGGCCTTGCCGATGGCGCAGATGCGTCCGTCCTTGAGACCCACGTCGGCCTTCACCACGCCCCAGTGGTCGATGATCAGGGCGTTGGTGATCACCGTGTCCACGGCGCCGCCGGCGCGGGAGACCTGGCTCTGGCCCATGCCGTCGCGGATCACCTTGCCGCCGCCGAACTTCACCTCCTCGCCATAGGTGGTGAAATCGCGTTCGACCTCCACGAAGAGCTCGGTGTCGGCCAGCCGCACGCGGTCGCCGACCGTCGGGCCGAACATGTCGGCGTAGGCCGCCCGGGAGATCCGCGCCGGCATCAGAGCTCGCCCATGACCGACTTCCGGAAGCCGTAGATGCGCCGGCCACCGCCGATCGGCACGAGAGGCACTTCGCGCGCCTGACCCGGCTCGAAGCGGACAGCCGTGCCGGCGGCGATGTCCAGCCGCATGCCGCGCGCGCCTTCCCGATCGAACGAGAGCGCCGGGTTCGTCTCGGCGAAATGATAATGGCTTCCGACCTGGATCGGGCGGTCGCCGGTGTTGGCGACCAACAGCGATATCGCCGGGCGGCCGGCGTTGAGCTCGAGCTCGCCCTCGACCACGATGACCTCGCCCGGGATCATCCGGCCGTCGCCGCCATCAGCCCGCCGGCGGCGGCGACGCCCACGCCGATCAGCCGCACGAGATCTGCGCGGCCGATGCGCCGCAGCCGGACGCCGAGCGCCAGGCCGGCAAGCTGCAGCAGCGCCGTCGCCGACAGCATGCCGAGCGCGAACCGCGGACCGGCGGCGCCGACGTCGCCGGCGTGCGCCATGCCGTGCAGTGCGCCGGCGGCTGCGACAAGGGCGAGGGCGGCCGGGCCCGGTCCGCGCGCCTTCGCCGCCGCGAACAGGCCCAGGAGCATGACCGAGGCCAGCACGCCGGCTTCGGTGAGGCCGGGGCTGAGGCCGTTGAGCGCGAACCCGGCCGCCATGGCCGCCACGAAGGCGGCGGGCCAGGCGGCGAGGGCGCGGCCGCCGCGCAGCGCCGCGCAGAGGCCGACGGCGGTCATGGCCAGGATGTGGTCGGCGCCGCTGAACGGATGTGCAAGGCCCGCCCAGAAGCCCAGGATCTCATGCCCGGGGTGGCCGGGATGGGCGAGCGCCGGCGCCGCGGCGGCGAGGCCAAGTCCGAGGGCTGCGCCGGCGAGCAGACGACGATGTTCGATGGGTCCCATGCTTGGCTCCTCAGCGGACGGGATAGTGGACGGTCACCAGCTTGGTGCCGTCCGGGAAGGTCGCCTCGACCTGCACGTCATGGATCATCTCGGCGACGCCGGACATCACCTGGTCGCGGCTGACCACATGGGCGCCGTCTTCCATCAGCTCGGCCACGCTGCGTCCGTCGCGCGCGCCTTCGACGACGAAGTCGGTGATCAGGGCCACGGTCTCCGGATGGTTCAGCTTGACGCCGCGCTCCAGGCGCCGGCGCGCGACCACGGCGGCCATGGCGATCAGCAGCTTGTCCTTCTCGCGCGGCGTCAGGTTCATCGGCCCCGCCTCAGAGGCGCCAGACGCGCGGCAGGGCTTCGCCCCGGAGCGCCTCGATCGCGGGGACCAGCGCGCGGCGCAGGGCCAATCCCTCCCGCGCCACGACGCGCGCGAACAGCTTGCCTTCGAAAGCGCTCGCCCCGCCGCAGGGGCCGAGCGCGGCGCGGACGCGCTCCAGGTCGCGCTCCGCGTCCTGCGCCACCAGCACAAGCGAGGCGAAGGCGCAGGCGCCTGAGAGCACCGGCGCGCGCGCGGTGAGCGCGGCGATGTCGCCCTCGAACCTCAGGTCGTCGGCGAAGACCAGGCGGCCGTCGCGGCGGACACGCCAGCGGTCGCGCAGCAGGCCGCTGCAGACGCGCTCGCCCATGGCGGTCCGCCCCAGCACCACGGCCTCGACCGCGAGCAGGCGCGCGCCGGCGGCCAGATCGACGTCGAAGGTGCGCGCGAGCGCGGCCCGGTCGAACAGAATGGTCTCCTGCGGCAGCCAGTCGATCCGCGCACCCGCCTCGGCGACCAGCCGAACCGCGACCTCGGCGCGGTCTGCGCTGGCCCGGTAGATCCGCTCGCAGGCCTGGGTCGTCAGCGTCAGGGCGGCGCCGGCTCCGGCCTCGACGCGCCAGGCGAGCCGGTCGCCGCCGGTGAGCCCGCCCGCCGTATTGATCAGCACGGCTTCCAGGCCGTGAGCTGCTGCGTCGCGCGGCAGGCGGATCTTGGCGCAGCCGTCCTGATAAAGCCGGTCGAGAC
>JAQGIJ010000508.1 GCA_028291285.1 Phenylobacterium sp.
AAAGCGGGGACCCAGGCGTTTTTGTCGCCGGCCAAAGGTTTCGGACGCTGCCCCCGACGCTGAAAAGCACGAAAAAACCTGGGTCCCCGCTTTCGCGGGGAAGAGCGGTTGTGGGTGCGGACCCGCAGCCAAGAAAGCCGCATCCCGGCTCGCGCCTGGCGGGGCGGCGAGCCAGGACGCGGCTCAGGCAACCGGCGCTTGGCGCGCCGGTCTGGTCTGCGCCCCTGCACGGGGGAGATATGCGGGGCGCAGGTAGTGGGGTCACCAGGTCTGCGCGGCGGCACGGTTCCAGCGGAAGCCGTCCGCGTGCGCGCTCGAGAAGTCGGGGTCGAGGTAGATGTGCATGCGCTCGATCAGCCCTTCGCCACTGAAGACGAAGATGCTGGCGAAGCGGCCGGCCGGCGTTCGCCCGCCGCGCCATTCGACGTCGTCGCCCGTCAGCCCTTCCGTCGTGCCTTCGACGGCGACCGTGTCGCCCTGCTCGATCACCAGGAATTCGTCGACGTGGTGCCGGATGCGCTTCATCCCGACGCTGCCCGCCATCTCGCCGAAGTCCGCCATGCCGCGGCCGACGCCGAACTTCGGGACGAAGAACTGGAAGTCCTCGGTGAAGAGCTCGGCCGGGAAGCGCCCGCCATCCGAGGCTTCGAAATACTTGAGAATCGTCAGGTGCTTGGGGGAAAAGGCCGCGTCGGCCATATCGCTTCTCCTGGTCGCTTAGGTACGTTTCGGCGGCGGTTCATCTGCGCGCGACGACCAGATCAATGGCGCCTCGCCAGAAGCGCGCCCGGCCGCAGCACGAGCTGGATGAAGACGGCGCGGCCGGGATTGGTGAACGCCGCCAGGTCGGCCCGGGACAGGACGCCCCCGCCGGCCGTGCCGGTGGCGAAGGAATTGCCGGTAACCGGCACGGCCAGCGAGTCCAGCGACCGGCGCACATCGGTCAGGTTCTTGCCATAGACGCCGATCTCCCAGCCGCCATCCTTGCCGATCAGGCGGATCTGTCCGCTCAGCAGCGCATAGGCCTTCTGGTGTCCGCCGGGACTGAGGTCCGAAGAGGCGTTGTAGGAGCTGTGGTAGGCGGTGTCGGCGCCGAACTCGAGGCGCGCATTGCCGACCGGGCGGCTGTAGGAGAAGCCGGCCGCCCCCACCCACCGCGGCGCGTTCGGGAAGGTCCGACCCGAGAGATCCTGCGAGGTGAAGGCGCCCCCTGGGCCGGGCACCAGACTACAACCTTCGGCGATGGATTGACCGACGTAGCACGGCGAAATGAAGCGCTGGAACGTCGACTTGTTGTAGTTGACCATTCCGCTCAGACGAAGACCTTCGACGAAGGGCGGAGAATAGACCGCGCTGACCTCGACGCCTCTCTGCAGCGCCGTGGCGGCGTTCAGCACTCTGAGGATCGGCGCACCGGTCGAGGTGTCGTAGTTGCTTTCCTGGAGATTGCTGTACTTGTATCTGTAGATCGTGGTGTCGATACGGAGCGTGCGGTCGAAGAGCTCGGTCTTGAGGCCGCCCTCGAAGCCCTTCGCCTTCTCAGGATTGTACAGCATGTCCAGCAGCGGATTGGTCGGCAGCGGCGGGGCGTTGCCCACGACCGTCTGGGCGTAGCCGCCGGACTTGAAGCCGGTCTTGTAGGCGGCATAGACCGTGGCTCTGAGCGTCGGTCGCCACGTAAGCGTGACTTCCGGCGAGGTGTTCTCGAAGGTCGCCTTCGGGTTCGCCGTCGGCTGCCGAACGCCGTCGCGGGTCAGGACCAGGGCCTTGGTCTCGCGGGTGTAGCGCGCGCCGGCCGCAAGCTCGAGCTGGGGCGTGATGTCCCAGAGCGCCTGCGCAAAGCCCGAGTAGACGCGGTTGGGGATGTGATACTTGAAGTTGGTGAATGGCGGGAGCGCAGTGTTGTCCGCAAAAGTGTCGAAGAAGGCGCTCTCGAAGAAACCCCCGACCATGAAGTTCAGCGGCGTCGAGAACTTGGTCGTCGCCCGAACCTCCTGCGTGAACTGGTTCTGCAAGGCGTAATTGTAATAGGTCAGGACGGCGGCGGACGCAGGCGCCCAGGAGAAGCTGTCCATGTCGCGGCTGCGGATCCAGGTGAACGAGGTGACTGACGTCAGGCTGATGCTGGGCGTGACCTGGTAGTTCAGGTCCGCGACGCTGATCGAGATCTGGCTCTGGTTGACGCCGGCCAGGTCACGGCTGAACGACTGCGGCGCGATGGTGAAGGCGGGGTTGATCCCGCCCGCGGTGACGGTGCCGTTCAGCTTGCAGTCGTCGACGGCCAGGGCGTTGGCGAGCGCGCCGATCTGCGCCCCGGCCCCCAGCAGGAAAGCCAGTGTCGAGGTCTGCGCCCGCCCTTGCGGGCAGTAGCCGATTTCCGGAACGGTCGCGGTTCCGTCGCCCTGCAGGACGTCATAGGAGCTCGTCAGCCGCGCCTTGAAGCGGTCGTTCGGTTCGAACACCAGGGTCCCGCGCACGAAGCTCTCCCGGCTGGTCCAGGCGTGGTCGTGCGGATGAGCGAACACCGAATTGGGAAGGATGGCGTTGGCAGGAAGCGCCAGGGCGGAGAGGTTCTCGTTGTCCCCGTCGGTGTTCTCACCGTGGTAGAAGATCCGTGCCCGCAGGGTATCAGTCAGCGGCCCGGACGCGGCGAGCTCGACGAAGCGGTCGTTGGCATAGGGCTCGTACGAGAGCTTGACGGAAGCGTCGAAACTCGAGGTCGGGTCCTTGGAGCGGAACGAGATGACGCCTGCGGGACTGTCCTTGCCGAAGAACAGCGCCTGCGGGCCCTTCAGGATCTGGATCTGATCGAGATCATACTGGCCGACCCTGAGCGCGTTTCCGCGGCTGATCGGAGCACCGTCGATGTCCAGCGAGATGCTCTGCTCGAGCGTACCCGAGACGTCCGCCGTCGTCCCGATGCCGCGCAGGAACATGCCGCCGCCGGCGGTGCTCGTATTGCTCTCGACCGAGAGGGTGGGATCGCGCAGGGCGATGTCGGACATGTTGAGCACCGCCAGGCGCTCGATCTGGCGCGACGACAGCGCCGTCACCGAGACCGGCACCGACAGGTCCGACTCCTCGCGCTTGCGCGCGGTGACCACCACCTCCTCGATCTGGTTTGAGCTCACCGCCGGCGACCCCGCACCCGCGCCCTGGGCGAACACCGGCGTCGGCGCGACCGCCAGGCAGGCCGCCAGGACCCCGCAGGACCCGCCCATAAACATCTTGGCATTCATTTCGCTCCCCTCCGTCTTCTGCGCGCGGCTTGGCCGCGCATTGCGGTCCGGACCGCTCGACGACGAGCGCCCCCTCCCCTGCATGCGAGTTCGCCCGCGGACGAGTCGC
>JAQGIJ010000546.1 GCA_028291285.1 Phenylobacterium sp.
CGACCGCGGCTACACGGCCAACGAGGACGGCAGCACCACCGTCTTCAAGCTCTCGACCTTGCAGACCCTGGCGCGCGTGAAGCTCGGCGAGGGCGCCGACGCGGCCTTCTACGAGCCCGCCACCGGCCAGGTCGCCTTCACCCTCGGCGACACCCAGGAGCTGGTGCTGCTCGACGCCAGGACCGCCAAGCCCACCGGGCGCGTGCACATGAACGCCGAGGAGCTCGAGGCGGTCGCCTCGGACGGCCAGGGCTTCCTCTATGTGAACGAGCGCGACAAGAACGCGGTGGGCAAGGTCGACGCCCGCCGCCACACGCTGGTGGCCGAATGGCCGGTCGCCGGATGCGAGGCGCCCACCGGCATCGCCATGGACCGGGCCGCGGGGCGGTTGTTCATCGGCTGCCGCGGCGCCCATCCGGTGCTGGCGGTGGTGGACGCGGCCACCGGCAGGGAGATCACCACCCTGGAGATCGGGCGCGGCAATGACGGCGTCGTCTACGATCCGGCGACCCGGCGGATCTTCACCTCCAACGGCCTCGACGGCGACATCGTGATCTATGACCAGCTCGGTCCCGACGCGTACAAGCTGGCCGGCGCCGTCACCACCCGCCCGATCGCCCGGACCATGGCGTTCGATCCGAAGACGCGGAAGATCTACACCGTGACGGCGGAAGGGATCGTCGACCCCGCCAAGCCGGTGAACCGCAAGGCCGGGCCGTTCTATCCCAACCGCTATCTGGACGACACCTTCACCGTGCTGACCTACGCGCCCGACTAGAGGCGCGGCTGACAAGCCCCCTGACAGGCTCCTTGGGTGGCTGGAGAGGAACGATCGGCTCGCGCCGAGACCCCATGGAAGGAAAAGAAATGTCCGACACAGTTGCGCCCGACGTGGCCGCCGCCGCGCCGGAGGCGCCGCGCGGGGCGGCGCTCACCTGGTGGTGGCGGGTCGTGGACTTCAAGATCGGCGTCGTCCCGGCCCCGGTGTTCGTGGCCGTCCTGGCGCTGGCGGCCTTCTACGTCAGCACGGGGAAGGTCCCTTCCGACATCCTGATGAACATGGCTGTGCTCGACGTCGGCGGCTACGCCTGCGCATATATCGGCAAGCGGCTGCCGCTGATCCGCAACATCGGGGCGGCGGCGATCTTCGCCACCTTCATCCCTTCCTACCTGGTCTATGCGCACCTGCTGCCGGCGCCGCTCGTGACCTCGATCACCAGCTTCACCAAGTCCTCGAACTTCCTCTACCTGTTCATCTCCTCGATCATCGTCGGCTCGATCCTGGGCATGGATCGCCGGGTTCTGGTGGGCGGCTTCGTGAAGATCTTCGTGCCGCTGGCGCTGGGCTCGCTGGCCGCGGGCCTGGTGGGCGCGGGCGTCGGGACCGCGCTCGGGCTCGGGCTGCACCACACCGTCTTCAAGATCGTCGTGCCGATCATGGCCGGCGGCGTGGGCGAGGGCGCGATGCCGCTCTCCATCGGCTATGCGGCGGTCACCCACCAGCCGCAGGGCGAGGTCTTCGCCGAGGTGCTGCCCTCGGTGATGCTGGGCAGCCTCACGGCGATCATCTTCGCCGGCGGCCTCAACTACCTCGGAAAGCGCAAGCCGGCGCTGACCGGCGAAGGCCGGCTGCAGGTGGGCGAGCAGGATATCGAGCTTGCCGGCGCGCGGGCCGTGCGGCCGCATCCCGGCGTGGAGACGGTGGCCGGCGCCGCCGTGCTCGCCGTGACCCTCTACCTGGCGGGCACGGTCGCCCAGAAGCTGTGGGAGTTCCCCGCGCCGGTGACCATGCTGCTGCTGACCGTGGTTCTGAAGCTCGGCCGGCTGGTCTCGCCGAACCTCGAGGAGGGCGCCTACAGCGTCTACCAGTTCTTCCGCACCGCGGTGACCTATCCGCTGCTGTTCGCCATCGGCGTCGCCATGACGCCCTGGGACAAGCTCGTAGCCGCCTTCAACGTGCCCACCCTGGTCACCATCGTCGCCACGGTCGCCACCCTGATGGCCACCGGCTTCGGCGTCGCGCGGTTCCTCAAGATGTATCCGATCGACGTGGCCATCGTGAACGCCTGCCACTCGGGCCAGGGCGGCACGGGCGACGTGGCCATCCTCTCGGCCGCCAACCGCATGCAGCTGATGCCCTTCGCCCAGATCGCCACCCGCATCGGCGGAGCGATCACGGTCACCCTGGCGCTGATCGCCTTCCGGATTTTCGGCGGCTGATCGGAGCCGGCGGCGGCGGGCCGAGCTTGGCGCGCTCGGCCCTCGCCTGGGCCGGCGTCAGCGGGATGTAGCCCAGCGGATCGGCGGCGACCACGGCCTGGCCCTCGCAGGAAAGCGCTAGGTCGAGGTAGGCCCGCACCAGCGGATCCAGCGGCCGGCGGGCATAGATCAGCAGCTGGCGGTCCAGCGGATAGCGGCCGTCCTGCAGCGCCCGCCGCGTCGGCGCGACGGGCGGCTGGCCCTCCGCCACAGCGAGCGGCAGCACCTTGACCCCGCCCTCCGCCGCATTGGCCGCGGCGAAGCCGATCGCCTCGGGATCCTCGGCCACGGCCTGCGCCACCTCGGTGGAATGG
>JAQGIJ010000562.1 GCA_028291285.1 Phenylobacterium sp.
AAGGCCGCGGCGCGGCCCGCCAGGCAACACGTCTACAAGGGATCGGTCGGCGGCTGGGGGTCGGTGCGCGGCATGACCCGGGTGGCGGGCGCCGAGCGCGACCTGCCGGTCCGCGAGCTGATGCGGCAGAACAAGGCCGACGGCTTCATGTGCGTGAGCTGCGCCTGGGCCAAGCCCGCCCAGCCGCACCCGGCCGAGTTCTGCGAGAACGGCGCCAAGGCCACCCTGTGGGACCTGACCCCGCGCCGCTGCACGCCCGACTTCTTCGCGCGGCACACCGTCGGCGAGCTGCTAGGCTGGAGCGACTACGACCTGGAGCAGTCCGGCCGCCTGACCGACCCGATGCGCTACGACGCCGCCCAGGACCGCTACGTCCCCTGCGGCTGGGACGAGGCCTTCTCGGCCATCGGCGCGGCGCTGAAGCGGCTGGATCCGAAGTCGGCGGTCTTCTACTGCTCCGGCCGCGCGTCCCTGGAGAGCGCCTACATGTACGGGCTCCTGGCGCGCATGTACGGCAGCCAGAACCTGCCCGACAGTTCCAACATGTGCCACGAGTCGACCTCGGTGGGCCTGAAGCAGAGCATCGGCGCGCCGGTCGGCACGGTGCTCCTGGAGGACTTCGAGGCGAGCGACTGCATCCTCTTCTTCGGCCAGAACACCGGCTCGAACAGCCCACGCCTGCTGCACGACCTGCAGGACGCCTCGCGCCGCGGCGTGCCGATCATCACCTTCAATCCGCTGCGCGAGCGGGGGCTGGAGCGGTTCGTCAATCCGCAGTCGCCGTTCCAGATGCTGACCGGCAAGCCCACCCGGATCAGCACGGAGTACTACCAGGTGAAGGCCGGCGGCGACCTCGCGGTGCTCACCGGGCTTTGCAAGTGGCTGATCGAGGCCGACGACCGGGCGCAGACGAGCGGCGGCGAGCCGGTGCTCGACCACGGCTTCATCGGCCAGCACACCGCCGGCTACGAGGCCTTCGCCGCCTTCTGCCGCGCCACGACCTGGGAGGAGATCGAGCGCAACGCCGGCCTGCCGCGCGCGGACATCGAGCAGGCCGCAGTGACCTACGCGAACAGCCGCGCGGTGATCGCCGTCTACGGCATGGGCCTGACCCAGCACCGCCTCGGCGTGCAGAACGTGCGGATGGTCTGCAACCTCCTGATGCTGAGGGGCAACATCGGCCGCAAGGGCGCCGGCCCCTGCCCGGTTCGCGGCCACTCCAACGTCCAGGGCCAGCGCACGGTCGGCATCACCGAGAAGCCCGAACTCGCGCCTCTGGACTTGCTGAAGGCGCTCTACGGCTTCGAGCCGCCGCGGGAGAAGGGCCTCAACACCGTGGAGACCTGCGAGGGCGTGCTGGCCGGCACGGTCAAGGCGTTCATCGGCCTGGGCGGCAACTTCCTGCGCGCCATCCCCGACATCCCGCGCGTCGAAGCCGGCTGGCGAGACCTCGAGCTCACCGTCCAGGTCGCCACCAAGCTCAACCGCAGCCACCTGGTGAACGGCAAGACCGCCTACCTGCTGCCCTGCCCGTCGCGGATCGAGCGCGACGTGCAGGCCACGGGTCCCCAGACCGTCTCGACGGAGGATTCCACCAGCTGCATCCACGCCTCGTTCGGTGACAGGACGCCCGCCAGCCCCAACCTCCGGTCCGAGCCCGCCATCGTCGCCGGCATCGCCCGGGCGACGCTGGCGCCCAACCCGAAGGTCCCCTGGGCCGAATGGGTCGGAGACTACAGCCTGGTGCGCGACGCCATCGAGGCCACCTACCCGCAGTGGTTCCGCGACTTCAACCGCCGCTTCCATGCGCCGGGCGGCTTCTTCAGGGGCAACAAGGCGCGCATGCGCGACTTCAGCGACGCGCCGGGCGGCAAGGCCAACTTCGCCCGGCCGAGCGCGCTCTCCGCCACCGGGTTCGAGGACCGGCCGGACGTTCTGCGGCTGATGACGCTGCGCTCCAACGACCAGTTCAACACCACCGTCTATGGCTATCACGACCGGATGCGAGGCCTCTCGGGCTCGCGCGAGGTGCTGCTGATGAACGCCCGCGACATGCGCCGGCTGGGCCTCTCCGAAGGGCAGGTCGTCAGCCTGGAGAGCGCCGCCGACGACAACATCCTGCGCCGCAAGGACGGCCTCAAGATCACCCTCTACGAGGTCCCGGACGGCTGCGTCGGCGGCTATTATCCGGAGCTCAACGTGCTGATCCCGCTCACTCACTATGCGGAGGAGAGCAAGACGCCGGCGGCCAAGAGCGTGCCGGTCCGGGTGGTCGCGCCCGCCTGAGCGACGGGCGATGTCCGCGCGGCGCGCGCCTACCCCGTGAACACCACGGTCTTGCGGCCGTTGAGCAGCACGCGGTCCTCCAGCACGTTGCGGACCGCGCGGGCCAGCACCCGGCGCTCGATGTCGCGGCCCTTGCGGACCAGGTCGCGGGGGGCGTCGCGGTGGCTGATGCGCTCGACGTCCTGCTCGATGATCGGCCCCTCGTCGAGCTCGGGCGTCACGAAGTGGGCGGTGGCGCCGATCAGCTTCACGCCGCGTGTGTGGGCCTGGTGGTAGGGCTTGGCCCCCTTGAAGCCCGGCAGGAAGGAGTGGTGGATGTTGATGCAGCGCCCGGCCAGCTTGGTCGAGAGCTCGTCCGACAGCACCTGCATGTAGCGCGCGAGAATGACCAGGTCGGTCCTGGTCTCCTGGATCAGCTCCCAGAGCTGGGCTTCCTGAAGCGGCTTGGTCTCAGCGGTGACCGGCAGGTGGCGGAAGGCGATGCCCTTCAGGTCGGTGTGCGGATAGGTCGACTGCGGATGGTTGGAGACCACCGCAACGATCTCCATCGCCAGCTCCCCCTGCCGCCAGCGCCAGATCAGGTCGGCCAGGCAGTGGTCCTGCTGCGAAGCCAGGATCATCACCCGGCGGCGCTGCTTGGGATCGCGCAGCCGCCAGTCCATCGCGAGCTCCTCGCCGAGCTTGCCGATCGCCGCGGCCAGCGCCTCGCGGTCGCCGTCGCCCGGATCGAACACCACCCGCATGAAGAAGCGGCAGGTCTCCTCGTCGGAGTACTGCTGGGCGTCGAGGATGTTGGCGCCGCGCTCGAACAGCGCCGCCGCCACGCGGGCGACGATCCCCGGCTGGTCGGGGCAGGAGAGGGTCAGGATCATGGCCGCGTTCTGCCCCGAACCGGCCGAAAAAGACAATCTGCCGCGGGCCGCAAGCTTCTGACGGCGCAGCTTTCCCACCGCCTGCCGTAACGAGAGCTTGCCGCTGGGCCGCAGGGCCAATAAGCGCTCCTTCGACAAAC
>JAQGIJ010000569.1 GCA_028291285.1 Phenylobacterium sp.
GAACGGGACTGACCCCGCCGGCCGGGGCTGTTCGGGGGGCGGACCGGCGGGGCCTTGCGCGGCTGGAGAGGCGCACAATCAAACTGGGTGGCGGGGACCGGGCGCATGCCTAGGCGATGCCCCGAAATGGGGAGGAAAAATTAGGCGTTTCAACGTGTTGATGATTAATCGAAACGCGCCGGTAAGGACTGTGACGGCCCACTTGGGACATGCAAGCAGACCAACAGCTGCCAAACATCGACGAGACCGCCCTGGCCATGGCGTATGGCGCGGCGATCATGGAAGAATTGCATCCAGGCTTCCTCGACCGCTGGGTGGAGCTAGCCGAGAGCGATTCCCTGCATATGGAGATCAGGCGCCTGAGAGAGCCTCCGCCGAGCGCCGCCCTGACCGAAGTGCTGCGACGAACCAACGTCCTCGTCAGGCACATCCGGTTCGTGGCCCTGGCGCACATCTCCACGGAGCGGCGGAAGCGGAAGAAGCATGCCGCCTGAGCCATCAGGCCGCGCTCCATTCGACATTGATCGCGGAGATCAAGAAGTCTCCGGCGGAGAGGCCCGTCAATTCAACTAGAAGCGCCGCCACCTCAAGCGAGGGCTGGCGAAGGCCGTTGCGCAGTTGGCTCATGAAGGGCGCCCCGATGCCGATCCTTCCGGCGAGGTCCTCGCTCCGGACACCATTGGCGATCATCCACGCGTCCAGAGGCGTCTTGGGCTCTCGGAACGAACGCGCGGTCTTGGGATGAGGGGGCGGCATGCGGCTTACGAAATCGGCCAGCTCTGCGGTCTCCGCGAACCATTCGCCGCGCACGTGATATTCGGAGAACCGCGCATGAAGCGCCGCCTCATCGTCACGACCGCCATCCATCACCGCAGCGAGTGTGAGGTCGGTCGGACATCCAATCTGGATTTGCCCCAGCCGCGCCCATGGCTTCTCGGAGAAGCCGATCTTCACGCGCTCGGTCTGGGGATCGCGGATGACGTAAATCATCAGGCGGCGTCCTCGAAGCGCCGAAGAACGTCGAGGGTGATCTCGCCGGGATATGCGTCCATCAGTTCTGGCCACGCATCGCGTGGGATACGGTTGCGATGCTTCCAGACGCGCACTGCGCCGGGCTCGCGCCGCGTGGCTTCGGCGATTGCCGAAACGCCCTTCGCTTCGATGAGGTCGTGAGCCGATGCGATCATGCGAAGCACGTTACTCGCGGTAATGTCGCTTTGCAATAGTCTCGTTCCGCGCCGTAACGTCCCAGGCGGTAACGTAGCGGCTATGTCGAGGGACGATCGCTGGCGGAACTGCACCGGCACATGGGACCGCCTGAAATGGGCGAGGCTCCAACGTTTCGGCACGGCCGAAGACGCCGCCGTGGCGCTGGGTGAGAAGCCCGGCACCTACCGCTCCTATGAGCGTCGTCCCGAGTCCTCCAAGCACACCCCGCTGGACCATCAGAAGGCTATGGGGTTCGCCAGGCGACTCGGCATTCGGTGGGAATGGCTGCTTCAAGGTCAGGGATCGCCGTGGCGCGATCCCGATGAGAACCTTGACCGGATCCTCACTGCATATGAGGAGGCGCCGGAAGAACGTCGCGTCGCCGTGGCGGAGGCGATCGAGCGACTTCTGAAATCCGCATGATCCGCGGGCTAGCGCGGTGGGCGCCGGCGGTTGTTTCGGCACTGCTTCTAGGCGGAACAGCTGCAGCGGCTGGCGACGCTATTCAGTTCGACCCTGCAGCCGCAAGGAAGTCGGCAGTGCTCGACGCCTACATGGGCGCGGCCGACCAATGTCTTCGCGGCCGCGCGCGCTATCTCCTTTTCTCCGGGCTCAGGAGCCGGACAGCGATTGAGCGGCAAGCTAACGCGATGTGCACCCCCTCGCTGAGGCGCGCGCTCGTGGAGATCGCCGACCTTACCGCCTCCCAAGCTGACGCCGCAGTAGAGACCATGTCCTACCGCGTGATCGATGAGATGCTGGCGGAGGCCGGCGCCGCGCACTAACCCCGAATCGTCGGCCAATCGCCAAGTCGCCGCCTCCTGGCGCTGCGCCGATTGACGCAGCAGCGTTACCCGCCGTAATTTTCTGCTTGCGCTTCGCTCGTTACTCGCGGTAACGTCTTTCCAACGACGGAGAGACGCCATGGCCCAGCGCCAGCCTTCAGAAGCCGCCATCGCCAAGGTCCGAGCCCTCGACGCCCGGACGTCCGAACTGAACGCCTATGCGCGCCGCGCCGATGTCGCGATGGAGCGCCGCAAGTCCTACGACGTCGAGCGCCCCCTTCCCGTCCGCCGCGCCACCGAGGCCGAGATCGTGGAGGCCGCGCTGGCGCTGGACGCCGGGCAACTGCTGAACCCGCGCCTGTGGATGGAGCGGATGACGGTGCGCGCCGCTCAGGTGAGGGCGGCGTGATGGCGACCTTCACTCACAAGCAGCGCGTCGCGATCAAGAGCCTGCGCCTCGGCGTCATGCCGGACGGTTCCAAGGTGTGCTTCGACGACTGGTCTCAGACCGGCGTCGTCCGCGCCACCAAGCGCGATCAGCGCCCGATGGGCTACGTGGTCGTGAAGTTCGATGGGGCCGGGACGCTCTGCATCCACGAAGACCAGCTGCGGGCGGCAGTCTGATGGACCGCGCCGCCCTCGCCCTCGACCTCACCGGCCACCGCGACGGTTTCGCCGTGTGGTTCGCCGACTGCGTGGTGGACATCTTCCCGAGCTTCGATGGCGCCCGCGCCGGCTTCCAGGCCGCG
>JAQGIJ010000628.1 GCA_028291285.1 Phenylobacterium sp.
ACGCCGCAGGGCGTTGCGCCGGCCGCGCCGGCCGCGCCGGCCGCGCCGGTCGCCGCTCCGCCGCAGGAGCCGGTCCGCTGGATCGTGAGTCCGGCCTCGACCCTGAGCTTCGCCACCAGCTGGGGCGGGCAGCCGCTTGAGGGCCGCTTCGATCGCTGGCAGGCCGAGATCCTGTTCAGCCCCGAGGCGCTCGCCCGCTCGAAGGTGACGGTGAAGGTTAACCTAGCCTCCGTGAACACCGGCGACGCCCAGCGCGACGCCTCGCTGCCGACCGCCGACTGGTTCGACGCCGAGCATCATCCCACCGCCGTCTTCACGGCCGATCGGTTCGAGAAGACCGGCGCCGATCGCTACCTTGCCCGCGGCGTGCTCGAGCTGCGTGGGGTGAAGCGGCCGATGAGCCTGCCCTTCACCCTGCACATCGCGGGCGACAAGGCGCGCGTCAGCGGTGTAACCAGCCTCGACCGGACGGCGTTCGGCGTGGGCCAGGGCGAGTGGACGAAGACCGATCAGATCCCCGCGACCGTGACGGTGAAGGTGGAGCTGCAGGCGAAGCGCGGCTGACCGCGGCGGTGGCGGCGCTCCGCGCTGGGCGCCTGGTCATCCTGCCGACCGAGACGGTCTACGGCCTGGCCGCCGACGCCGCGGACGCCCGCGCCGTGGCCGCGGTCTACGCCGCCAAGGGCCGGCCCGCCTTCAACCCGCTGATCGCCCATGTGGCCGACGTGGAGACGGCGCGCCGCATCGCCCGCTTCGACGACCGGGCCGAGCGGCTGGCGCAGGCCTTCTGGCCGGGGCCGCTGACCCTGGTGCTGCCGGTGGCCGACGCCGGCGCCGTCTGCGACCTCGCCCGCGCGGGGCTGGAGACCGTCGCCGTGCGCGCGCCGGCGCATCCGCTGGCGCGCAAGCTGCTCGCCGCCTTCGGCGCCCCGGTGGTCGCGCCCAGCGCCAACCGCTCCGGCCGGCCGAGCCCGACGACCTTCGCCGACGCCGTGGAGGAGACCGGCGCGGCCGCCGCCGTGGCGCTGGACGGCGGGCCCTGCGCGGTGGGCCTGGAATCGACCGTGGTGGCGCTCCTCGACGAGGCGCGGCTGCTGCGGCCGGGCGCGGTCACCCGCGCGCAGATCGAGGCGCTGATCGGCCCGCTGGCCGAGGCCGAAGCCGACGCCAAGCGATCGCCTGGGCGGCTGGCGCGGCACTATGCGCCGAACGCCCGGGTGCGGCTGAACGCGCTGGCTCCAGAGCCGGGGGAGGCCTTCCTGGCGTTCGGCCCGGCGCCCGCCGGCGCGCGGATCTGGAACCTGAGCCCCACCGGCGACCTGGCGGAGGCCGCCGCCAACCTCTTCGCGCATCTGCGGGCCGCGGACCGCACCGAACCCGCCGCCATCGCCGTCGCGCCCATCCCCGAGCAGGGGCTCGGCGAAGCCATCAACGACCGGCTGAAGAGAGCCGCGGGGTTCGTGGGCTAGGGCTGCCCCGGCTTCAACACGACGAACAGGCCCTCGCATTCGGCCAGGAGGGTGTCGCCGTCCTTCAGTTCGGCGCGCAGGAGGCGCTTGCGGCCTTCCTCGCGGACGAACCAGCCGCGGACCTGCAGGGTCGTCTCGATCGGCGTGATCGAACGGAAGTCGACGTGCAGATAGGCGGTGCGCGAGCGCGGCCGGTCGCCGGAGTTGGCGAGGCGTCCGAGCACCTCGTCGAACAGCAGCGGGATCGCGCCGCCATGCACCGCGCCGTTGCCGCCCAGGTAGTAGCGGCCGAACCGCACCGCGCCGCGCACCTGATGGGCGTCACCGTCCTCCACCACCAGGCGCGGGGACATGGTCTGGCCGCGGCCGGGCAGGTCGTGGCGATGGGCGAAGATCTGCTCCTTCTCGCCGACCGCCATCGGGGCCAGCCGCTTCGACCAGCCGGTGAGGTCGTCGGTGAGCGCCTGGAGGGTCGCCTCGTCGGGCTTGGCGGCCGCGAGCTTGTCCAGAAAATCGCGCAAGGTCTCGATCATCGCCCCGTAGCCCGGACCGCCGCCGCGGTGGGGCAGGCCCGGATCGCGCCAGCTGTGGATCAGCGGAAATCCGGCGAGCGGGGTCTCGTCCGACACGGGGCGGCTCCTTTGCGGCAGGTGGCTCGAGCGTTGCAGCTCTAGCCGCAGACGGCCCAGCCGTCATCGTGCGCGCTGTCAGGACGTCCCTGACGTGAAGCCGGCGGCGAAGTCCTGATCAGGCGGCCGCCTCGTCCGTGCAGGGTAGGACCGCCAGCTGCCGCGCGCCCTGCCAGAGCTCGACGCTCGGCGTGGACTCGTCACACAGGGCGTGGGCCATCCGGCGGGCCTCGCCCTCGGTGGCGGCCTCGATCCACTCGCCGCTGACGATGCGGCCGGCTGGGTTGAGCTTGTAGACACGATAGTTCACGGCGTCGTCCCTGCGGCGAATTCTTCCCCGGCGAATCGGGATTAGGTGAACGACGGTCACCCGGCGATGCGGCAAGAGGAAGCTCAGGCGTGGGTGAAGGGAGTCCCCGTCGCCGGCAAGACGG
>JAQGIJ010000671.1 GCA_028291285.1 Phenylobacterium sp.
CCCGCCACTATGACGCGCGGGCAAAGCTCTCGCCGACCGTGCGCTGGTCTCGCCACCGTTGATCACGCGCTGCAGGTTCGCGGGAGCGAGATCGCTCCGCACGCCCATGGCGGCATTCCGGCCGTAAACCCACCCAGGCCCTAAAGGCCGAAGCCGGTGCTCGGGCGCGCGATGCGGGGCGGACCCTTCTGGCGCGGGCGGCCCTGCCAATCCAGTTGGTCGGCCCTGATCATACCCTGGGCGTTTTCGGCGACCTGCTGCGACGTGACGAGCCGCTCGGACGTCGTCCCCGTGACTAGCGCGGGCGCAGGCTCAGGCGGCGTGACCGCTTCGATGGGCGGCGGCGCCGGCTTGGCCGCGCCGGCGAGTGGCCGCCTGAGCGCGCCGTGGCCAAGGTTGTCGAGGGTGGCGATCTGCAGCCCCTTCATCTCACCGCCCGCGTAGCGCCCTCCAAAGGCCGGCGGCAGGCCCATCCCGCCGGTCCAGCGGTAGAAGATGTGCTGGCCCACCACCGCCACCTTCACCAGCGCCGGGCTCCAGTAGGGCGCCACGTAGTCGGCGTGGTAGTGGGTGGCGTTGCCGACCTTCTTCATGACGTAGCCGTGCAGCGCCGCGACCGCCGCCTGGCGCGAGCGCTCCCAGGCCGCATCCTGCGGCTGGCGTGCGAGCGACCCGTCGCAGGTGAAGGTGAACTGGCAGCCGGTGGCCCGCTCCGCCCCCTGGAAGACCACGCCGCACACCGTCTTCGGAAAGATCGGGTTGCGCAGCCGGTTGATGACCACTTGCGCGACGGCGCGCCGGCCCTCCAGGTCCTCGAACCCGGCTTCGTAGTAGATGGCCGCCGTCATGCAGTCGACGGCGCGAGCCTCGTCCAGCACGCCCGCGGCGGCGACCGTGAATGGCCTGGCGGGCGGGTTCTGGCCCGCGGCGATGGGATTGGCGGCGTTCCACAGGCGCGCGGCCTCGGGCGAGAGATCCTGCAGCCGGATGACGCCCGCCTCGAGCTCCTGAGACGCGTTCGGCGTATCGAGCCTGGCGACGCCCGGCGCGGCCGCGGGGCGGAGGGTGGCCGCCGTGGGCGCCCGACGCAGGGCTTGGGGCGCGCTCGCGGTGGCGACTGTGACGCCGGCGCACAGCAGCGCGAACACGCCAAGCTGCGCACCCAGGAGATGCGAAACACGGTGACGGCGCAGATGTTTGCACAGTTGAAACAGCACTTGGGAACTCACGAAAGCTTCAGGGAAGCATCCACTCGTGGGCGCGAAGTCTAGGGTGCGGCGGCCCAGCCTGCCGTGAAGCCGCTGATCAAGATCGCCGACAACAACAGCGCCGCCGGCCACCATCCGTTGACCATCGCCGTGAGCCTTCTTCTGCTTCCCCGTTCGCGCAGGTCGAGAGCCGTTCAGCGGCCTCGCGAGCGTTCAGACCATGGGCAGGCCTGCCGCGGACCGGCCTTAACCCAGACTAAAGCGCCTTTCATTTTGCTTTAAGAGGCGACAGGAGCATCAACGCGGGCGTCGGCCGCACGGTGCGAAGCGGCTGACGGGCGCCGGCAGTCCGCACAGATCGGCTAGCGAGCGACGACTGCGCGCTGCACGGAGCGCAGCACGCGTCGGCCGATGGCGGCTGGCGACGCGAACGGTCCCGCGCCGACCCGGCGCAGCTCGAGCGCCGGCGTGGCCGCGGTGTTCAATCCTTTCAGGGTCGTCACCGCCGCCGTCACGCCGGCCGACCGCAGGATCTCGATCGCCCTGGCGTCGTAGTCCCCGTTTGGATAGGCGAACAGTCGGCACGGACGCCCGGTCAGCGCCTCGGTGTCATGGATGCTCTGGAGGATCTCGGTACGCAGTTGGTCGTCTGGCAGGCGCGAGATGATCGGGTGGTGCAGCGTGTGTCCGCCGAACTCCATCAAGCCGCTCGCGACCATGCTCCGGATGGACTCGGTATCGAGGATGCGGAACGGCGCCGCCACCTCGGCGACCGCCGCGGAATCGACGAGGTCGGAAACGATGCCTCTGACCTCGTCCAGAAGCTCGTTGTGCGGCAACACCTTGAGGAGCGCCTTGAGTGTGACCAGCGACCGGGCCCGAGCGCGCGCATCGGCGAGGTCGAAATCGTGACCTCGCCAGCAAAGCGACGTCGACCGGGTGGCCGTCACCGCCTGGTTCAGTCGGCAGAACCAGAGCGTATCGTCGCCGTCGACAAGGGCGGTGCAGAGGAAGGTGGTGGCGGGGAGCCCGAGCTCGCGCAGGATCGGGAACGCCACGTCGTGGACGTTTTGAAAACCGTCATCAAAGGTGATCGCGACCGTCGGGCCCTGAAGCTCGCCCGCTTGAAGCCGGTCGAGCGCTTCGGCCAGCGGCAGGACGGTGCAGTGCGCGCGAATGAACTCCATGTGCCGTCGGAAGTGAGGCTCGGCGAGAAAACACCAGTCGGGGACCGGCAGCGGATCGCGAATGACAGCGTGGTACATCAGGATCGCGAGCCGTCCGGAGCTCGCCGAGAGCCGCGTCACCATGGGCAGCCCGAACTCCAGCCCGAGACGGAAGTAGGGGCCGTTTGCGGGTGGGAACCCATCCAGGACTCGTTCGAATCGTCCGGACGGCTGGCTGGAGCGGGCCCCTGCCCCGTTCCGATTGAGATCTAGCCGCTGATCCATGCTTCGCCGCCGGCCATTCTTTTGTTGATCATTCGCCGAGAGGCCTTCTTCTGCTTCCCCGGTCGCGCAGGTCGAGAGCCGGTCACAGGGCTCGCGAGCGTTCAAACCATGGGCCAGGCTGCCGCTGACCGGCCTTAACCGAGATTTACAGCGACCGCCGATTTTGCCTGACGAGGCGATCAATAGGCGGCTGCCTCAGAGCGTCCCCGCCGTGCGCAGCCCCCAGCGCCAGCGCCGCCGCGGCTGGGCGCCCTGCGGCAGCCCGTGCCGCGCCTCGATGTCCTTCTGCAGCGCGCCGGCCGCGAACGCGTGGCCGCGGAACAGGGTGTCCAGCGCCCACCCCACCACGGGGACGCCATCCAGGGCGGTGTTCGCCGTGAGGTACAGGCCCATGCGGATCAGGGTGGCGGAGGAGGCCCTGGCGGCGACCGCCTCGTACATCAACAGCCCCCCCGCGCCGACGCTGTAGAGCACGTTCGCGCCGGGAATCCAGGCCAGCACGCCGTCGAGCCCCAGGCCCCAGGGTCCAAAGTTGATCAGTCCATCGGACACGCGGCTGATGCGCTCGGCGTTGGTCCAGGCGCGGTGGGCGCGGTCGGCGGTCACGTCCATCTTGTCGGCGGCTCCAGGTGAGGTCGTCGAAAGTCCCCTGTCCGCTCACATGGTCCCGCTGCGGGCGATTGCCAGCGTGGCCGTATGCGCTGGGCGGGCGGCGCGCGCTCCGTCAGCCCCAGAGCTCGGGCGGCGGCGGCTCGATGAGCGCGCCGGCGATCGGCAGCCCCGGCGTGCGGTCGCGGGCCAGCAGCAGGGGGCCGTCGAGGTCGACGAAGCGGGCGCCCTGGGCGACGATCAGCGCCGGCGCCATGGCCAGCGAGGTCGCCACCATGCAGCCGGCCATGATCTCCAGCCCGGCGGCTTGCGCCTCGGCTTTCAGCGCGAGCGCCTCGGTGAGGCCGCCGGCCTTGTCGAGCTTGACATTGACGCAGGCGTAGCGCCGCGCGCAGGCGGCCAGCTCGGCCCGGGTGCGCAGGCTCTCGTCGGCGCAGAGCGGCACCGGGCTCGCATAGCCTTCGAGGGCGGCGTCCTCCCCCGCCGGCAGCGGCTGCTCCAAGAGCTTGACGCCGAGCCGGGCGAGGTCGGGGGCGAGGCGGCGCAGGTCCTCGAAGCCGAGGGACTCGTTGGCGTCGACCACCAGGCGCGCGCGGGGGGCGGCGGCGCGCACCGCCTCGACGCGGTCGAGGTGGCCGGGCGCGCCGATCTTCAGCTTCAGCATCGGCCAGCGGGCGTGCGCGCGCGCCGCCTCGGCCATCGCCTCGGCCGTATCGAGGCTGAGCGTGTAGCAGGTCTTCACCGGATCCAGCCGGGGCCGGCCGGCCA
>JAQGIJ010000673.1 GCA_028291285.1 Phenylobacterium sp.
GCCGCGCGCGCGGTCTGGGCCCGCGTCGCCGTCGCCTGCCAGGCCGGGTCCACCGCGCGGATCGAGGCGCGCGCCTCGCGCCGGATGCTGGCCCGCCAGGACGCCTGGACCAACATGATCCGGCTGACCGCCGCGGGCTTCGGCGCCGCCGTCGGCGGGGCGGACGCCGTGGTGCTGGGCGCCTTCACCGACGCGATCGGCCTGCCCACCGCGTTCGCGCGCCGGCAGAGCCGCAACACCCAGCTGGTGCTGATGGAAGAGGCCCACGTCGGCCGCGTGGCCGATCCCGCCGCCGGCTCCGGCTATGTCGAAGCCATGACCGACCAGCTGGCCCGCGCCGCCTGGGCCAAGCTGCAGGAGATCGAGGCCGCCGGCGGCCTCGCCGCCGCTCTGAGCTCCGGCCTGATCGCCCGCGAGGTGGACGCCGCCAAGGCCGCGCGCCCGGAGCCGAAGCTGGTCGGCGTCAACGCCTTCCCGCCGGAGAAGGACACGCCGGTCGAGGTGGAGCGCGCCGAGCCCATTGCCGTCCAAGCTCCGTCCGCCGCCCTCCCCGGCCCCGACAGCCATTGCCAAGCCCTCGCGCCGATCCGGCTCGCGCAAGCCTATGAGGCCGCCCGATGAGCGTCTTCCCCGACTTCGCCACCCTCGAATTCGACGCCCGCCTGCCGCAGCCGGCCGCGCCGAAGGGCGCGCCCTGGCTGACGCCCGAGGCGCTTTCGGTGAAGCCCGCCTATGGGCCGCAGGACACCGAAGGCCTGGACATGCTGCGCGGCGCCTATCCGGGCATCGCGCCGTTCCTGCGCGGCCCCTACCCGACCATGTACCTGACCAACCCGTGGACCATCCGCCAGTACGCGGGCTTCTCCACGGCCGAGGACTCCAACGCCTTTTACCGGCGCAACCTGGCGGCCGGGCAGATGGGCCTCTCCGTCGCCTTCGATCTGGCCACCCACCGCGGCTACGACAGCGACCACCCGCGGGTGACGGGCGACGTCGGCATGGCCGGGGTGGCGATCGATTCCATCCTCGACATGCGCACCCTGTTCGACAGCATCCCGCTCGACAAGATGAGCGTGTCGATGACCATGAACGGGGCGGTGCTGCCGATCCTGGCGCTCTACATCGTCGCCGGCGAAGAACAGGGCGTGCCGCACGCCAAGCTCTCCGGCACCATCCAGAACGACATCCTCAAGGAGTTCCTGGTCCGGAACACCTACATCTATCCGCCCGCGCCCTCGATGCGGATCATCTCCGACATCTTCGCCTACACCGCGAAGGAGATGCCGAAGTTCAACTCGATCTCGATCAGCGGCTACCACATCCAGGAAGCCGGGGCGACGCTCGACCTGGAGCTCGCCTACACGCTGGCCGACGGCGTCGACTATGTGCGTGCGGGTATCGCCGCGGGCATGACGGTGGACCAGTTCGCCCCGCGCCTGTCGTTCTTCTGGAACGCCGGCATGAACGCCTTCATGGAGATCGCCAAGCAGCGGGCCGGCCGGCTGCTCTGGGCCAAGCTGATGAAGGAGAACTTCGACCCGAAGGATCAGCGCTCGCTGGCCCTTCGCGCCCACACCCAGACCTCCGGATGGTCGCTCGCGGCGCACGACGTCTTCAACAACGTCGCCCGCACCGCGATCGAGGCGATCGCCGCCACCAGCGGCCAGACCCAGAGCCTGCACACCAACTCGCTGGACGAGGCGCTGGCGCTGCCGACCGACTTCTCGGCCCGGATCGCGCGCAACACCCAGCTGTTCCTCCAGCTTGAGAGCGGCCAGACGCGCGTCGTCGACCCCTGGGGCGGCTCCTACTACCTCGAGCGGCTGACGGCGGACCTCGCAGTGCGTGCGCTCGAGCACATCGCCGAAGTGGAAGCGCTCGGCGGCATGACCAAGGCGATCGAGCAGGGCCTGCCCAAGCGGCGGATCGAGGAGGCCTCGGCCCGCACCCAGGCGCGCATCGATAGCGGCGACCAAGTGGTCGTCGGCGTCAACCGCTACAAGCCCGACGTCGCCGACGAGATCCCGATGCTGAAGGTCGACAACACGGCCGTGCGCGAGCAGCAGCTCGCCAAGCTGAAGCGGCTGAAGGCGGAGCGCGACCCGCAGGCCGTGGCCGCCGCCCTCGAGGCGCTGACCAACGGCGCGGCCGGCAAGGGCAACCTGCTGGAGCTCTCCGTCGAGGCGGCGCGCGCCAAGGCCACCGTCGGCGAGATCTCCGACGCGCTGGAGAAGGTCTTCGGCCGCCACAAGGCCAAGGCCGATGCGGTCAAGGGCGTCTATCTGCGCACCTCCGGCGAGACGCCGGCCGCCCAGCGGGCCAAGGCGATGGTCAAGGACTTCCTCCACGCCGACGGCCGCAAGCCGCGGATCCTGGTCGCCAAGATGGGCCAGGACGGCCACGACCGCGGCCAGAAGGTGATCGCCTCGGGCTTCACCGACCTGGGCTTCGAGGTGGAGATCGGCGACCTCTTCCAGACGCCCGCCGAGGCCGCCGCCCAGGCGGTCGCCGACAACGTCCACGCGGTGGGAGCAAGCTCGCTCGCCGCCGGCCACCTGACCCTGGTGCCGGAGCTGAAGGCCGAGCTCGCCAAGCTCGGCCGGCAGGACATCATGGTCGTCGTCGGCGGGGTGATCCCGCCGGAGGACTTCAAGGCCCTGCAGGACATGGGCGTGGCGGCGATCTTCACGCCCGGCACCGTGGTGCCCGACGCCGCCATCACCGTGCTGGAGCGCCTCAACGAGCTCCTCGGCTACGCCCAGGAGCAGGCGGCGCAATAGACGGCGCGCCGGGAGGCGGGTGAGGCCATGACCACCGAGGCGCAGGCGGAAGAACGGGTGGGCCTGGCGCGCCGCTTCCTCGCCACCTTGTCGGCGATGGACTTCGACGCCCTCGGCGAGCTCGTTTCCGAGGATGCGGTGATCGAGTTTCCGTTCGGAAGCGGCGGCCATACGGCGGTGGGCCGCGCGGCGGTCGTTCAGCACCTCCGCGACGGCGTCACCGGCTTCCTTAAGAGCATCGAGTTCCAAGTGACCGCGGCCTACCCCGGCCATGACCGCGAGGTCGTGGTCCTGGAGTATTCCAGCCAGGGCGTCCTGCAGACCGGCCGGCCCTACGCCAACCAGTACGTCGCCATCTTCCGCATCCGCCAGGGGCGGATCCGGCTGTTCCGCGAATACTTCAATCCCGTCGCGACGGCGCCCGCCTCCTGAAGCGCCGGCCCATGACTTCGGCGTCGACTGACGGAGCAGGCGGTCGGTCTTCGCCTCCGCAAAGATCCGCTGGACCTTACAACGCCAATAGGTTTCGCTGACCAACTCGCCTGAGCGGCGACGCGCCGGCGAAAGTTGGAGAGCGAGGAGATGCGCCACGCGGTTGTGATGGGCGCGGCCGTTCTGCTCCTGGCCGGGTGCCACAAGAAGGCGCCGCCTGCTCCGCC
>JAQGIJ010000675.1 GCA_028291285.1 Phenylobacterium sp.
TTGTAGTCCGCCACCAGGCCGTAGTCGGCGACCTGGAAGATCGGCGCGTCAGGGTCCTTGTTGATCGCCACGATCACCTTGGAATCCTTCATGCCGGCCAGGTGCTGGATGGCGCCGGAGATGCCCACCGCCACGTAGAGCTCAGGGGCGACCACCTTGCCGGTCTGGCCGACCTGGTAGTCGTTCGGGGCGTAGCCGGCGTCCACCGCGGCGCGGCTCGCGCCCACCGCGGCGCCCAGCCTGTCGGCGAGAGGCTCGATGATCCGCTGGAACTCCTCGGCCGAGCCCATGGCGCGGCCGCCGGAGACGACGATCTTGGCGCCGGCGAGCTCGGGACGGGCCGACTTCACCAGCTTCTGCTCGACGAAGCGGGTCTTCGCCGGCGGGGCCGGGACCGCGACGCTCTCGACCGCGGCCGAGCCGCCGTCTGCGGCCGGCTTGAAGGCCGTCGGGCGCACCGTGATCACCTTCTTGGCGTCGGACGACTGCACCGTCTCCAGCGCGTTGCCGGCGTAGATCGGCCGCACGAAGGTGTTCGCGTCGACAACCTCGATGACGTCGGAGATCTGCGCCACGTCGAGCTTGGCGGCGATGCGCGGCGACAGGTTCTTGCCCTGCGAGGTCGCCGGCGTCAGCACCGCATCGTAGCCCGCCATGAGCGGCACGATGAGCGCTTCGAAGGCCTCGGCCAGGCCCTGGCCCAGCTCGGCGCTTTCGGCCAGCAGCACCTTGCGCACGCCGGCGATCTTGGCGGCGGCCTCGGCCGCAGCCTTGGCGTCCTGGCCGGCCACCAGGATGTCGACGTCGCCGCTGATCTTCTGGGCGGCGGAGACGGTCTTGTGGGTGGAGTCCTTCAGCGACGCATTGTCGTGATCGGCGATGACGAGAACGGCCATTAGAGGACCCCCGCTTCGTTCTTCAGCTTCATGACCAGGTCGGCGGCGCTTTCCACCTTCACGCCTCCGGCCCGCTTCGGCGGCTCGGTGACCTTGAGCACCTTAAGGCGCGGGGCGACGTCGACGCCCAGCGACGCCAGCTCCTTGACGTCGAGCGTCTTCTTCTTGGCCTTCATGATGTTCGGCAGGCTGGCGTAGCGCGGCTCGTTGAGGCGCAGGTCGACGGTGATCACCGCCGGCAGGTCGAGCTCCAGCGTCTGCAGGCCACCATCGACTTCACGGGAGACCTTGGCCTTGCCGCCGGCGATCTCGATCGCCGAGGCGAAGGTGGCTTGCGGCCACTCCAGCAGCGCGGCCAGCATCTGGCCCACCGCGTTGTTGTCGCCGTCGATCGACTGCTTGCCGACGATCACCAGGTCCGGGCTCTCCTCGGCCACCAGCGCCTTCAGCACCTTGGCGACGGCGAGCGGCTCGAGGTCCTGGTCGGCGGCGTTCACCAGGATCGCGCGGTCGGCGCCCATGGCGAGCGCGGTGCGCAGCGTCTCCTGCGCCTGGGTCGGGCCAACCGAGACCGCGACGATCTCGGTCACCACGCCCTTTTCCTTCAGGCGCACGGCTTCTTCGACGGAAATTTCGTCGAACGGATTCATCGACATCTTCACGTTCGCGAGGTCGACGCCGGATTGGTCGGGCTTCACCCGAGCCTTCACATTGTAGTCAATCACCCGCTTGACCGGGACCAACACCTTCATTGTTGCCTGGGCCTCGAAATTTGCATGGCTGAAAAATCGGTCGCAGCGGGCAATAACGCTTCTCACGCGCATTGCAAGCCGCGGGCGCGTGGGCAGGCGCCGCAATTTGGCCGAAGCGGGCCGCTAGTCAGCGCGCCCAGCCTTCTTCTATGACCGCGCCATGAACCCCGCCCTCGAGCGCCTGAAGCTCATCTTCCTCGCCGCCTTCGCCGTCCTGACCGTCGCTATGATGATCTGGCAGTTCGGCTGGATCTGGCCGCGACAGAACTGCGAAAAGGACCACAAGTGGTGGGACAACTCGCAGCGCGTCTGCGCCCAGCCGATCCTGATCTCGGACATCACCGGCCGCGTCATCGCCGACCCCAAGGCCCGGTCGGAAGCGCTGAAGGCGCTGGGCCGCGTGCCGAACAAGTAGCTACCGCGTCGCGCCGGCCTGCCAGAAGACCTCGCTCGCGCCGCGCTCGTTGGCGTGGCGGGCGGCGACGAAGAGCAGGTCGGAGAGCCGGTTGAGGTAGCGCAGCGCCGGCCCGCTCACGGGCGCGCCCGCCTCGGCCAGGCGCACGGCCTCGCGCTCGGCCCTGCGGCAGACGGTGCGGGCCAGATGCAGGGCGGCCGCGGCGGGCGTCCCGCCCGGCAGCACGAACGACGCCAGCTCCGGCAGGCCCGCGTTGAGCGCGTCGATCTCCGCCTCCAGCCGCTCGACCTGGCTCTCCAGGATGCGCAACGCCGATCCGGGCGTCTCCTCGGCCCTGGCCGGCGTGGCGAGGTCGGCGCCCAGGTCGAACAGCTCGTTCTGGATCCGCCCCAGGAGCGCGTCGAACGTCGCGTCGGCGGCGGTGTGCAGCCGCGCCAGCCCCAGGCAGGCGTTGGTCTCGTCCACGGCGCCATAGGTCTCCACCCGCGCGTCGGACTTGCTGACCTGTTCGCCGGTGGCGAGGCGGGTGCGGCCG
>JAQGIJ010000003.1 GCA_028291285.1 Phenylobacterium sp.
GCGGTGCGCACCCTGATCGGCTCCAACTGGGGGAGCGAGGCCGAGCCGCTCGACGTGCTGGTGGTCGACCTGCCCCCCGGCACCGGCGACATCCAGCTGACCATCGTCCAGCGGCTGAAGCTCGACGGGGTGGTGATCGTCTCCACCCCGCAGGAGATCGCCCTGATCGACGCCCGCCGGGCCATCACCATGTTCCGCAAGACCGGCGCGGAGATTCTCGGCGTGGTCGAGAACATGGCCTATTTCGCCGACCCGGCCACCGGCGCGCACATCCCGATCTTCGGCCAGGGCGGGGCGGCTGCGGAGGCGGCGCATCAGGGCGTGCCGCTGCTGGGCCAGGTGCCGCTCGAGATGGCGCTGCGCGAAGCCTGCGACGCCGGCCGGCCGCTGGTGGCGACGCAGCCGCAGAGCGCCTCGTCCCAGGTGTTCCTGGAGATTGCGCGGCGGCTTATTTAATTCCGGTCACTTTCGCGCGGACGAGCGGGGTTGGGTTAGCCCGATCTCACGGCGGATCGGGGAAGGCCGCGCCGTGCTGCAGGTCCCGGGCGTCCAGCTGGCGGCGGATGTCAGCGTGGCGGACGCTGTCCAGCCGGTAGCCGATGAAGCAGAGCCCGCCCACCATGACGAAGACGATCGGCCCGAGCAGGAAGGCGAGCTCCAGCCCGTGCAGCGCGCCGGGCGTGTTCACCGCGCCCTCCCTGGGGTCGAATCCGACATAGGCCAGCACACGGAAGGTGAGGAAGATCGCGCCGGCGACGGCGAGCTTGGTGGTGGCGTTGGTCAGCGCGAACATCAGCCCCATGGACTCGCGCCCGTTGTCGAGCCGCGCCTCGTCGGCGATATCGGCGGTGAGCGCGCGCAGCATGACCGTGAAGCCGGCGAACATGGCGCCCGAGACGAACATCAGCGGGCTCGCCACCAGGAAGTCGCCCTTCGGCATGACCGGCGTGACGATCAGGCAGAGCGAATAGATGGTGGTGCAGACCATCAGCGCCCGGTGCTTGTTGATCCGCTCGGCGAGCGCCGAGACCGCCGGGGCGCCCACGAACCCGGCGGCGATGTAGATCAGCAGCAGCAGGTTCGCCGCGGCCGCGCCGAAGCCGCGCTCGGTGGTGAAGTAGAACAGGTAGAGCGCCGCCATCCAGCCGGGCCCCATCTCGATGAACAGGTCGGCGGCCAGCAGGCGCAGCACGTTGGGCCGGCGCAGCAGCGCGGCGTAGTCCTTCAGGCCGAAGCGCTGGGTGTGGTCCGGCGCGATCCGCTCGGGGGTGCGGGCGACCATCAGGACGGCCGCCACCGGGGCGGCGGCGATCACGAACCAGATCATCGCCTCCACCCCCTGGGCGTCGGTGTGGCCGAGCCGCTGCATCACCACCGGCACCACCAGGACCGCCACCGCGCCGGTGACGCCGAGCCCGGTGATCGCCGCGAAGATCCGCGAGCGCTGGCTGTAGCTGGTGGCCAGCGTCGCCGCCCAGGCCAGCTGCGCCAGGTACATGGCCGAATAGCCCAGGAACATCAGGAAGAGGACGGCCACCAGGTAGGCCTCGCCCACCTGCACCGGCGGATGCATCAGGATGTAGAGCGCCGCCATCAGCACCGGCGGCCCGGCGATCGCCCAGAGCCGGTAGCGGCCGAACCGGCTGCGGGTGCGGTCCATCAGCAGGCCCAGCACCGGGTCGAGCGGGATGTCGAGGAAGCGCACCAGCGCGAAGGCCGAGCCGACGACCACCAGGCTGAGCCCCATGTGGCTGGCGAAATAGCGCGGCAGGTGGACGGTCAGCGCCAGCTGCAGGGCGGCGATGGGGATGTTGGGCGCGGCGAAGGCCAGCAGGCCGACGAGCGAAAGCGGAGGGTGGCCGGCTTTGGTGCTCACCCGATGTCTCCCCCCGAACCCTCTTGGCCGAGCCTAACCACACAGCTCATGGGAGCGGAAGTCGGGGCGGCCTCCGTCTCGGCGCTTCGCTGCGCCGCCTACCCCGCCTGCATCTTCGCCAGGAACTTTTGGGTCTGTTCGCCGCCGGCGAAGTAGGCCTTGGCGCCTGCGGGGTCGGAGATGCGGCTCCAGGCCGCGCGCACGTCCTCGGGATACACGTCCTGGCCGAGGTAGACGCCTTCGGTCTCGACCATCTGGGCGAGCGCGAAGGCTCCGGCGCCGGCGGTGAGGATCGCGCCGGTGGGCGCCTCGGCCGAGCAGAGGTAGATGACCCCGGCGGTCACCCGCTCCGGCGCCAGCGCTTGCAGCAGCTCCGGCGGCATCAGCGCCTCGGTCATCCGCGTGGCGGCCACCGGGCTGATGGCGTTGACGTGGACGTTGTTCTTCTGGCCCTCGAGCTTCAGCGTCTGCATCAGCCCGATCATGCCCATCTTCGCCGCGCCGTAGTTCGACTGGCCGAAGTTGCCGTAGAGGCCCGTCTGGGAGGTGGTGAAGACCATCCGGCCGTAGTTCTGCGCGCGCATGATGTCCCAGACCGCGCGGGCGGGCTTCATCGTCCCCATCAGGTGGACGTCCAGCACCACCTCGAAGTCGGCGACGTCCATCTTGGCGAAGCTGCGGTCGCGCAGGATGCCGGCGTTGGCGATCAGGATGTCGATCCGCCCCCAGGCGTCGACGGCGTCCTTGACCATCCGCTGCACGCCGAGGTCGTCGGTGACCGAGGAGCCGTTGGCGATCGCCTCGCCCCCGAGCGCCCTGATCTCCTCGACCACCTTCAGCGCCGCGTCCGAGCCGCCGCCGGCGCCGTCCATGGACGCGCCGAGGTCGTTGACCACCACCCGGGCCCCGCGCCGGGCGAGCTCGAGGGCGTGCGAGCGGCCCAGGCCGCCGCCGGCGCCGGTGACGATCGCGACCTGGCCGTCGAAGCGGATGTCCGCCATGAGATCCTCGTGAAGCTGGCTTCAGCGGCGCGGGTTGTGCGGCCCGCGAGCGGGACCGTCAAGCGCGCGCGAGAACGGCGGCGAGGGCCAGCGCGTCGGCCGCCGCAGCGCCCGAGGCCGTATTGTCGAAGACGCACCAGGTCTCCGAAGCGGGGCTGCGGGCCAGCGCCTGCGCCAGGCGGCCGAGCTCGGCCTCGCCATAGGACGAGTAGTAGGTCCTGGGCGAGCCGTGCAGCCGCCAATAGGCGAGGCCGCCCCAGCCGCCTGGTTGGCCGGCCAGGGGGTGGCGGGCCGGATCGGCGGCGACGCGGGCGACCTCGAAGGCCGTGAGCAGCGCCTCGGCGTCGGCTTCGAACCAGCTGGCGTGCCGCGGCTCGCACGCCGCCGCCCCGGTCCAGCGCGCCCGCAGCGCGGCGAAGAAGGCGCGGGCGACGGTCTCGTCGAAGGCCAGGCTGGGCGGCAGCTGGACGAGCAGCGCGCCCAGCCTGTCGCCGAGCAGCCCGGCCTCGGCCATGAAGGCGTCGAGTTGCGCGCCGGGGTCGGCCAGCCGGGCGTCATGGGTCAGGGTTCGCGGCAGCTTGACGGCGAAGCGGAAGCTGTCGGGCACGCTCTCGGCCCAGCGCGCATAGGTCTGCGGGCGGTGCGAGCGGTGGAAGGTCGAGTTGATTTCGCTGGCGTCGAACCGCGCGGCGTAGCGCTGCAGCGCCGAGCCGTCGGCCGGGAAGGCCGCCGCCACCGCGCGGGGAATGGTCCAGCCGGCCGTGGCGATCCTCAGCGTCGGAGGGGCGGCGGCGGTCATCGCCTTGCTTCCGCGGCCGTGCGGCCGTACGCCCACGCCTCTACCGGCGGTGATGAAGGACCCTGATGCCATTTCCCAAGACTCACCCCGCGCTCGCCCAGGCGCTGGAGGCGCAAGGCTACGCCGAACCGACGCCCGTGCAGGCCGCCGTGCTGGAGGCGCCGGCGGGCGCCGACCTGCTGGTCTCGGCGCAGACGGGATCCGGCAAGACCGTCGCCTTCGGCCTGGCCGCGGCGCGCGACCTGCTGGGCGAGGCGCCGGTGTTCGGTCCGCCCGGCGCGCCGCTGGCCCTGGTGATCGCCCCCACCCGCGAGCTCGCCCTGCAGGTCAGCCGCGAGCTCGGCTGGCTGTATGCGCCGGCGCGGGCGCGCATCGCCACCTGCGTGGGCGGCATGGACGCGCGGAGCGAGCAGCGGGCGCTGGCCGCCGGGGCGCACGTGGTGGTGGGCACGCCCGGACGTCTTCGCGACCACCTGGAGCGGGGAAACCTCGACCTCTCGGCCCTGCAGGTGGCGGTGCTGGATGAGGCCGACGAGATGCTCGACCTCGGCTTCCGCGAGGACCTGGAGGAGATCCTCGATGCGACGCCGGCGGAGCGCCGCACCCTGCTGTTCTCCGCCACCATCGCCAAGGAGATCGCCGCGCTGGCCAAGCGCTATCAGCGCGACGCGATCCGCATCGACACCATCCGCCGCGACGAGCCCCATGGGGACATCGAGTACCGCGTGGTCAGGGTGGCGCCGAACGAGGTGGAGCATGCGGTGGTCAACGTGCTGCGCTTCTTCGAGGCTCCGGGCGCGCTGATCTTCTGCGCCACGCGCGAAGCGGTGCGGCACCTCTACGGGGCGCTGCGCGAGCGCGGCTTTTCGGCGGTGGCGCTCTCCGGCGAGCTCAGCCAGAAGGAGCGGGCGGATGCGCTGCAGGCGTTGCGCAGCGGCCAGGCGCGCGCCTGCGTAGCCACCGACGTGGCGGCGCGCGGGCTCGACCTGCCGGACCTGAGCCTGGTGATCCATGCCGAGGTCCCGCAGAACAAGGCCGCCCTGCTGCATCGCAGCGGCCGCACCGGCCGCGCCGGCCGCAAGGGCGTCTCCGTCCTGATCGCCCCTTATCCGAAGCGCCGGCGGGTGGAGCAGCTGCTGGAGTCCGCCCAGATCGACGCGAGCTGGTCGGGGCCGCCGTCGGCCGAGGAGGTGCGCGCGCGCGACCAGGAACGGCTGCTGGACGATCCGCTGCTGCAGGAGCCGCCCTCGGAGGAGGAGGAGGCGCTGGCCCGCAAGCTCCTCGACGGCCGCTCGGCCGAGCAGGTGGCCGCCGCCCTGATCCGGCTGCACCGGCAGCGACTTCCCGAGCCGGAGGAGGTCTACGACGACGGCCAGGGCGCCGGGCGCAGCACGCCGCGACCGCCCAGGGAGGCCGGGCGCGAGCGGCGCGAACCGATGGCGGCGGGCGACGGGGCCTGGTTCCGGCTCGCCGTCGGACGGCAGACCAACGCCGATCCCAAATGGCTGATCCCGCTGATCTGCCGGCTGGGCCACGTGACCAAGAAGGACATCGGCGAGATCCGCATCTTCGACCGCGAGACCAAGTTCGAGATCGTCGGGGAGGCGCAGGCCCGCTTCCTCGAGGCGGTGAGCGCGGCGGCGAAGGAGGGCGACATCAAGGTTGAGCCGGCGGGGGCGCCGGGCCCGAAGGCGCCGCGGCCGGGCCCGCGCTCCGGCCCGCCGCGGTCTGGGCCGCC
>JAQGIJ010000017.1 GCA_028291285.1 Phenylobacterium sp.
AGACCGACGTCGCCGGCCTGGTGCGCGACATCGCCGACGACCTCGCCGAGAACGGCCAGGCCCTGGCGCTGAAGGAGCGGCTGGAGGAGGTCTGCGGAACCATGGCCTGCCACGGCTCGGTGCGCGCCGGCCGCCGGCTGACCGCGCCGGAGATGAACGCCCTGCTTCGGCAGATGGAGGCCACGCCGCACTCCGGCCAGTGCAACCACGGCCGGCCGACCTACGTCGAGCTCAAGCTCGCCGACATCGAGCGCCTGTTCGGCCGCAGATAGGCGGCGCTTGCCTCCGCGCTCGCGCCGCCGCAGGCTGGCGGCAACGAAGAGGGAGGTCGCCATGGAAGCGGACACGGCCGACACACGGCCGCAGGCCCAGGCCTTGCCCGAGCAGCTGGCGCCGGGGGTGCGGCGGCTTCGGCCCGACGACCACTTCATGATCCTCAGCGAGACCGACGCCGCGCCGATGCACATCGGGGCGCTGATCTGGCTGGAAGCCCCGCCCGCGGCCGGGCGCGCCGGCGTCTTCGAGCGGCTGGCCGCCCACATCGAGGCGCGCCTGCCGCTGACGCCGTTGCTGGTGGAGCTGCGCCAGTCGCCGGAGGGCTATGATTCCGACGTCTGGGTGGACTTGGCCGACCTCGACCGCAGCCGCTGGCTGACGCGCGTCTCCGACCCGCTCGACGAGGCCGGGGTGCTCAGCTTCATCGCCCGCCGGGTGATGCAGCGGCTCGACCTTGAGCAGGCGCCCTTCCACGTCGACATCCTCGACGGCGTCACCGACGGGCGCGTGGCGATCTATCTGCGGGCGCACCACGCGGTGACCGACGGCGTCGGCTTCCAGACGATCCTCGGCCTGCTCTCAGACGAGACCCCGCCCTTCCGCGGCCGCCGCGACCCGGGCGCCCTGCCCGCGCCGGACGCCTGGCGCGCCATGGCCGAGGCGCGCTTCGAAGCCGAGACGCCGCTGCGCATCGAGAAGCGCGCGCGGCAGGAGGCGGCGCTCGCCAAGCTGAAGTCCGGCGAGCTCGCGCCGCGCGCCGTCACGCCGGCGCTGAAGCTCTCCGGCCCCACCTCGACCGAGCGCGCCTATGCGACGCTGAGCCTGCCGCTGGCGCGCATCAAGGCGCTCGCCCAGGCGTTTGGCGGCACGATCAACGACGTCTTCCTGGCCGTGGCCGCCGCGGCGCTGCGGCGCTACCTGCTGGAGATCGACGACCTGCCGCCGACGCCGCTGGTGATCAACTCGGCCCGCAGCTACCGCCGCCCCGAGCACGGCGACTTCGGCAACCGGATCGTGGCGCTCCACCCGCACCTGGCCACCACGCTCGCCGATCCGGTCGAGCGGCTGCGGGCGATCCAGGCCGCGATGGCCGACGAGCGGGCGCGCACGGCCTACGACGAGGCGATGCTGGACGCGCCGGAGAAGCCGTTCGGCGCCAGGGACCGCCGGGAGAAGTTCGCCTCGCGCACCAGTGGCGGCGGCCAGGTCCTGCCGGGCAACGTCACCCTCTCCAACGTGCCCGGCCCGCCCGGCGAGCGCTCGATGGCGGGCCTCAGGGTGCTCGGCAACTACCCCGCGCCCTTGCTGGGCAGCGGCGGCCGCTTCTTCAACATCACCTCGCGCCGCAACGGCGAGATGCTCGACATGGGGCTGATGGCCGATCCGACGAAGATCGCCGACGTGGACCGCATGAGGCGTTACGTCGTCGAGGCGCTGGAGGAGTACGAGGCGCTCAAGCCAGGGGCCTAGGCGGCGCAGACCTCTCCGTCCTCGGGCGCGTCCATCTGCAGGACGGCGCTCATCGCGGCCAGCAGCCGCTCGGGCTTCAGCGGCTTCTCCACCACCCCGTTCATGCCGCTCGCGCGATAGAAGGCGGCGTCCGTGGGGTCGGCGTTGGCCGTCACCGCCAGGATCGGCACCCGGCTGGCGGCGCCGCCGCCGGAGCGGATCTGCCGGGTGGCCTCGACCCCGTCCATGCCGGGCATCTTCACGTCCATCAGCACGACGTCGAAGCGGCCGCTGGCGACGGCCTCGATGGCCGCGCCGCCGCTGTCCACCGTCTCGCTGGTGCAGCCGAACATCTCGCACAGGGTGGCCGCGACCAGCCGGTTGGTGGCGTTGTCGTCGACGATCAGCACGTGCAGCGCCGCGTCCGCGGTCTCGCTGGAGGCAGCCCCCTCGGACTGCGCCTGTGGCGCCGGGACGTGGTACAGTGGAGCTTCGAAGACGAACAGCGCCCCGCCGTCGGGATTGCCCTTAGCCGCAATGGTTCCGTTCATCCGCTCCAGGATCTGACGGCAGACGGCAAGGCCGAGCCCCGCGCCGCCCAGCCGCACCCCGTCCTCGGTCTGGTGGAAGGGCGCGAAGATCTCCTCGCGCCGCGCCGCCGGAACCCCGGGCCCGTTGTCCGCCACCTCGCCCATCAGCAGCACGCAGCCGGCGTCCAGCCGGGCGCCGAGGCGCACCCGGACCTCGCCCCGGGCGAACTTCATCGCGTTGCCGATCAGGTTGTTGAGCACCTGGCGCAGCCGGTCGCGATCGGCCAGCGCCCACAGCGCGGCCGGCCCGTCATAGGCGGTGGCGAAGCTCAGCCCCTTCAGCTCGGCCTGGGCGGCCCAGAGGCTGGTGACGTCGTCCAGCAGCCGCGCCACCTCCAGCGGCTCCTCGTTGAGCTCCAGGCCGGAGGCCTCGGCGCGGGAGAGGTCGAGGGCGTCGTTGAGCAGCCGCAGCAGGGCGCCGCCGCTCGCCAGGATGGTGTCGACGAAGGGCAGGAGATCGGGCTGGCGGGTCTTGCGGCGCAGGATCTCGGCGACGCCCAGGACCCCGTTCAGCGGCGTGCGGATCTCGTGGCTCATCACCGCCAGGAAGCGGGCCTTGGCGGCGAGCGCTTCCTGCGCCGCCTCGGCCGAGGCCTTGGCCTCGTGCGCCAGCCGGCCCATCTCGCCGGCGTAGGAGGTCATGGCCGCGGCGGTGGCCTGCAGCAGCGCCAGCGCCGTGCCGACGCCGGCATAGCGGCCGCCGCAGGTGACGATGAAGCCTTCCAGCAGCTCCGATGGGCGCTCCTCCATGACCTGCCCGCAGAACTCGGCCACCGTCATGTCGCCATCGGCCACCACCGGGTCGGTCTTCATCCAGAAGGACACCGGCCGCCCCGACCACAGGGCGTGGCCGTACTGGTCCGCCATCCGCACCAGGAAGGCGTTGCGCTCGATGAGGCCGATGGGCCGGCCGGCGGCGTCCACCACGGCGATCGCCAGGGTGTCCGGCTCGGCGCGGAACCGATTGTAGATCTCGCTGCCGGGTACGTCGGCCAGGACCGGCTCGGCGTAGGGCGCAATATCCAAGAGAAGCGTCATCCGCGCACTCCATGAGGCGCCCGGACTAGAAGCATTGACAGCTAACGGCGGGTTATCGTGGGCTTCGCGCGGCGTGAAGCTTTTGCGAATTCTTTATGACAGCGATAGTCGCCCGATCAATGCCTGGGAAAACTAGGCGTCGGCCAGCCTGAGGAACCAGACCTTGGCGGCGCCATAGTCGCGCACGTCGAGCTCCTCGTAGCCCTGCGCCTGCAGCGGCGGCTCCTCGGCGCCGCGCTCGAGGACGACGAGGGCGCCGGGCGCGAGCCAGCCGCCGTCCTTCAGCCGCGCGAGCGCCGTCTCGCCCAGGCCCTTGCCATAGGGCGGATCGAGGAAGGCGATGTCGAAGGCGGGGCCGTCCGCGCCCGGGCGCTGGCCGAGCTGGGTGGCGTCGCGCCGGTGCACGCGGGTGCGGCCGAAGAGGCCCATGGCGTCGACGTTCTCGCGGATCGCGCCGCGCGCCGCCTCGTCGGTCTCCACGAACAGGCAGAAGGCTGCGCCCCGCGACAGGGCCTCGAAGCCCAGCGCGCCCGAGCCTGCGAAGAGATCGATGACGCGGGCGTCGCTGAGGCCGCCCGACCAGGCGGCATGCTCCAGGATGTTGAAGATCGCCTGCCGGGCCCGGTCGGAGGTCGGCCGCGTGGCCTGGCCCGCCGGCGCGACCAGCGCCTTGCCGCGGAACTCTCCCGAGACGATGCGCAATGAGGGCCCTCCTTGCTGCGCCATCCCCTACCGAACGGGGCGCGCTGCCCCTGACTACCGTCCGCGCTTAGGGCCTGGCTTAGGGCCCGGCTTACGGGGCGGCGCGGAACGCGGTTTGGGCTTGGCCCAGCCGGGCTTGTAGGCCTTCTTGGGCGCCTCGGCGACCGGGCGGCGCTCCGCAGCACGCGCCGCCGGCTCCGCGGCCCCCGCCTTGGCGCGGCGGCCCGGCGTGGGCG
>JAQGIJ010000026.1 GCA_028291285.1 Phenylobacterium sp.
GTTGGCGATGGTGGTGTCCAGCGCATTCATCACCGTGGCCAGCATGATGCAGACGGTGATCGGGATGCGGTTCGGCGCATCCGCTTCGTCGGCGACGCTCACGGAATCCTCGTCAGCCGGCGCGGCCGGGCGCGCGCACGTCGACCTTCACATTCGCGGACAATCCCGCGCGCGCCGCCATCCCGGGCGGCTCATGGTCGAAGTCGATCCGCACCGGCAGGCGCTGCACGACCTTGACCCAGTTTCCCGTGGCGTTCTGCGCGGGCAGGGCCGAGAAGGCCGAACCGGTGCCAGGCGAGAAGCTGGCGACATGCCCGGTCAGGTTGGCCTCGGGATAGGCGTCCACCTTGATGGAGACGCGCTGGCCGACCTTCATGTGCGGCAGCTGGTCTTCCTTGAAGTTGGCCTCGACCCACGGCTTGCCCGAGAGCAGCCAGAAGCCAGTCTGCGAGGCGTTCAGGTAGGTGCCGACCGGCATCTGCTCGACCCGGGTGACGATGCCGTCGGCGGGGGCGTAGACGTCGCTGTAGGAGACGTTCAGGCGCGCCCGCTGCAGCTGGGCCTGGGCCTGCATCACCGACGCATTGCTGCTCATCGGGCCGTTGGCCGCGCCGCCGAGGGTGGCGAGCGCCTGGGCCGCCTGCTGCTCGGCCATGGCGAGCTGCTGGTGCGCCTGCTGGGCGGCGTTCACCGCCTGGGCGAGTTGCTGCTGCGAGGCCACGCCCGCGGCCGCAAGCCGCCGCTGCCGGGTCGCCTCGGCGGCTGTGTAGCTCGCCGCGTCCCGCGCGGCGGCCACATTGGCCTGGGCCTGGGCGTAGGCGGCGCGTTGCGCCTGCACCTGCTGCTCGGCCTGCGCCAGCTGGGCGGCGGCGGCGTTGGCGTTGGCCTGGTAGTCGCGAGCGTCCAGCCGGAACAGCAGGGTCCCGCGCCGGACGAACTGGTTTTCCTTGACGTAGATGTCCGTGACGCGGCCCCCGACGGACGGCGCCACCGGGGCCTTGGCGATCTGCACGTAGGCGTTGTCGGTGGACTGGTACCGCCCGCCCGTGAGCACGAAGTAGCCGACGATCAGAAGAATCAGGATCGGCCCGCCGAGGATCAGCGGCCAGCGCCACCGGCGCAGCAGGCCTTCACGCTCGCCATACAGGGGCTCGGCGTCACTGCGATTCTCCATGACGTCCGTCTGGTTCAAGGTCGGGGCCTTCTACTCTGAAGCGCGGAACGCGGAAGCGGGCGTCCGCCCAAGGGCGTCGCCGTATCTCCCGTAGGGGTGGAGATAGAACTGCCCGCCGGATGATCCAAATGATACCTTGTCACACGATGAATGAGCGCTGTGCATCATGATGTTCGACCTCAACCTGCTGCGTGTCTTCGACGTCATGCTGGAGGAACGCAGCGTGACCCGCGCCGGCGCGAGGCTGGGCCTCACCCAGTCGGCGGTGAGCCATGCCCTCAACCGCCTACGCTACGCCCTGGGCGATGAACTCTTCGTGCGCGGCCCGTCTGGCATGCAGCCGACGCCGCGGGCGCTCGACATGGGCGCGCAGGTGCACGCCGCCCTGGTGCAGCTGCAGGCCGCGTTGGCGCCCGGCGACTTCTCGCCCGCCAACAGCGACCGGCGCTTCGCCGTGGTCTCCGGGACCTACGCCTGCGCGGTGCTCGCCCCGCCGCTGGTCAGCCGGCTGGCGGCCGAGGCGCCGCTCGCCGAGCTGGTCATCGCCCAGTACACGACCGACGTCTTCGACCGGATGGACGCCCACCGCGTCGACTTCCTGGTGGGCGGGGTGATCGCCGCGCCGGCCCGCTTCGCCCGGGAGGTGATCCTCAGCGAACGGCTGGCCTGGGTGGTGCGGGCCGACCATCCGCTGGCCGGGCGCAACGAGATCGACCTGGCGACTCTGGTCTCGGTGCCGCACGTGGTGATCTCGGCCAGCCTCCCCGGCCTCGCCGACGACGGCGCGGAACGCCGCGGGCTGGTGACCCGCGCCAGCTGGGAGGACTACGGCGCGTTCGAGGCGGCGATGGCCACCCAGGGGCTGACCCGGCGGGTGGGCGTGAGCGTCCCCGACACCTATTCCGCCCTGGCGGTGGTGGCGCGCTCGGACATGGCGACGCTGATCCCCAAGCGGCTCGCGCAGCTCTCGTCGATGAACGGGCGGCTCAAGCTGATCGAGCCGCCCTACGAATCGCCGTCCGTCGACGTCAGCCTGCTCTATCTGAAGGAGCGGCTGGTGGAGCCCGCCGTCGCCTGGATGCGCGAGCTCATCCGGGCGACGGCGGCGGCGATCTGAGCGGCCGGGCTCAAGCCGGGACGGGCATCAGGGCGTTGTCGATCTCCGTGGCGCGCAGATATGCCGGCCGGGCGTGCAGGCGCTGGACATAGGCCTCGAAGGCCGGGCGCTTCTCGATGGTCCCGAAACTCAGGCCCCAGCCCAGGTGCGCGCCCACATAGAGGTCCGCGGCGCTGAAGCGGTCGCCGGCCAGGTGCTCGCGCTCCCAGACTGCGGCCTCGAGCACGTCGAGCACGTCGCCATAGCAGCCGTAGCCCACCATCCGCCGCTGCTCGGCGTTCGGCTCGACGCCCAGGCTGCGGTTGGTCACCGCCGCCTCCAGCGGGCCCGCGGCGAAGAACAGCCAGCGATAGTAGGGCGCCCGGGCGCGGTCGCCCGGCGGCGGCGCGAGCCCCGCCTGCGGGAAGGCGTCGGCGAGATAGGCGCAGATCGCCGCGCCTTCGGTCACCACCGTCTCGCCGTGGCGCAGGGCCGGCACCTTGCCCATCGGGTTGATGGCGAGATAGGCCGGCGCCTTCAGGGTGGTGGCGTAGTCCAGGATCTCGGTGCGGTAGGGCTGACCCACCTCCTCCAGCATCCAGCGGGCGATGCGCCCACGCGACATCGGGTTGGTGTAGAAGACCAGTTCGTCGGCCATGGCGGAGAGCTCCTTCTCGCGAACGATCGGGACGCTAGCCTAGGCCTCCTGACAGCCTGATGTCAGCATCAGGCGCTCACCATCAGGCACGGGCGACCCCGCCGCGGGCGATGTAGCCGTCGATCACGTTCTCCAGCGCCGTGAGCGGCATGTTGCCGGAGAGCAGGCCGGCGTCGTGGAAGCCGCGGATGTCGTAGCGCTCGCCGAGCGCCGTCTTCGCCTTCTCGCGCAGCCTGAGCCAGGTGAGCTTGCCCACCATGTAGCTGCAGGCCTGCCCCGGCCAGACGCAGTAGCGCTCGTTCTCCGTCGTGGCGCTGGAGACCGGCTCGCCGTCGATCTCGGCCATGGTGGCGATCGCCTTTTCGCGGCTCCAGCGCATCTGGTGGATGCCGGTGTCGACGACCAGGCGGGCGGCGCGGAACAGCGCGGCCTGCAGGTAGCCGATTTCGCCCAGCGGGTCGTGCTCGTAGACCCCCATCTCCTTGGCCAGCTGCTCGGCGTAGAGCGCCCAGCCCTCGCCGTAGGCCGAGTAGAAGGCGGCGCGGCGGATCATCGGCAGGTCGGCCTCCTGTTGCAGCGACAGCTGCAGGTGATGGCCGGGGATGGACTCGTGGTAGGTCAGCGTCGGCAGCGTCCAGCGCGGGTCTTCCGAGGTGTCGCGCAGGTTGATCCAGTAGATCCCCGGCCGTGAGCCGTCGAGGCTCGGGCTGTTGTAGTAGCCGCCGGGCGCGCCGGCCTCGATGAACTTGGGCACCCGCTGGATTTCGACCGGCGCCTTGGGCAGGGTCGCGAAGTACTGCGGCAGCCGGGCCTGCATGGCCTGCACCTGCGTGTTCAGGTCGGCGATCAGCTTGACCTTCGCCGCGTCGGTGTTGGCGTACCAATAGCGCTTGTCGCGGAACAGGGCGTGGATGCGCTGGCCCACCGGGCCCTTGCTCATCCCCTGCTTCTTCAGGAGCTCGTCGGCGCGGGCGGAGAGCTCGCGCGCCTGGTCGAGGCCCATCTGGTGCACCTCGGCCGGGCTCATGGTGGTGGTCGTGCCGACCTTCAGCGAGATGGCGTAATAGGCCTCGCCGTCGGGCAGGCGCCAGACGCCGGCGTCGTGCGCCGCCTTGGGCCGGAGCTCGCTCATCAGCGCGATCTGCCGGCCGAGCGCCGGCATCACCTGGTCGGCGTAGATCCTGGCGGCCTGGCCCATGTAGTCGCCGGCGATCCCCTTCTGCTTCGCCCGCTCGGCCACGGAGGTCACCAGCGAGGACGTCTCCGGCGCGACCTGCAGCCCCTTCATCTGGGTGAGCGTCCGCTCGAGCACGAAGTCCGGCGGGATCACGCCCAGGCCGACGTCGCGGCGCGTGCGCTCCGTCTCCTGGTCCATGACGCCGGCGAAGGCCTGCAGGCGCGCCAGATAGGCGTCGGCGTCGGCCTTGGTCTCGATGGTGTGCTGGGTGGCCAGGAAGCTCGGCACGCTCTGGTAGGAGCCGGTCAGCTGGCTGATCACATAGGGCGAGCCGGCGCCCTGGCCGCCATAGGGGAAACGGCGGTCGGACTCGGCGGTGTTCTCCAGGGCGAACACCACGGCGTCGTAGTTCACCGCCGGCATGCCGGAGAGCTGGCCCCGGTCCACCGCCTTCAGCCGGCGAAGCTGGTCGGCGTTCAGCGCCCGGTCGTGCTCGAGCTTGGCCAGGGACTGGTCGTCCAGCTTGGATTTGGCGTCGGCGTGCTCGCCATGGTCCAGGCCCAGCGAGGTCACGAATTGCGGGCTCTGCGCCAGGGCCTCGGTGAAGAACTGGTCGAGCGCGGTGGTGAGCTGGGCGGAGGGCGCGGGCGGCGGCGGCGGGTAGGCGGGCCGCGGCGGACCGCTCGCCACCGGCGCGGGTCCGGGCGTCGCCGTGGCGCATCCCGCCAGGGCCATGGAGCCGGCGGCGGTAAGGAGAAGGTTGCGGCGGCTCAGCACGGAAGGCTCCCTGTTACATTCTTGTGACATCCGGCTTTACGGCCAAGCCCAAGCCGGCGGCAAGCGTGGCCGGCGTTAAATCGACGTAATGGAGCAACGTCCCCCTAGGCGGCGGGGCGCAAGGCTGCCGGCGCGGCGGCCTGCCTGCGGCGATGTTCCGGCCGCAGCCGCAGGATGGGCGACTCCAGATAGCGGAACGAGAGATAGGAGAGCACGAAGGGCGCGATGATGGCGATCGCCGCGCAGACCCAGGTGGGCGCGAGATGGCGGTTCCACAGCCATTGCGCCACGTCCACGAGGATCGTGAGGTGCATGAGGTAGAGACCGTAGGACTGGGCGCTCGCCGTGACCACCGCCCCGCTCAGCCAGGCCGGCAGGGTCCGAAGGCGAAGCGCAGCCGGCAGCAGGAGCGCGCACCCGAGGATGATCATGTTCCATACGAACGCCGGGGCGGCGGACGGCGGCCCGGGGATATGGTCCGTCCACGCCGCCGCAATCAGCGAAAGCCCGGCGAACAGACAGACCAAGGGGTGGCGGAAGATCCTCGAGCGCCGCCTGTACAGCGCGGCCACGGCGACGCCGTAGACGATCTGATCCAGCATGGCGAGCACCACATGGGTGTCGCTCCCGTTCAGACGCAGCAGCACAGGTGGGACGATGAAGAGCAGGATCGCGGGCCAGATCGCCCA